>JANNGQ010001009.1:0-5390 GCA_031403975.1 Planctomycetota bacterium | reverse complement strand
GGAACGGGAATTGACGACCCATGAAGAGTATCCCGAGTTTCGTCCCGCTGAACAACTGTTTTCGTGGACACAGGGGCAGAACCACCATCCTGCCTCCTCAATCCCGATGTGGCCCATGGGTTCTGCCCAGTCAGCGGCGATTCCGTCCGGGCCGGAACAAACGTCTCACCCAGGCTCGCCGGCTGCGCGACATTTGCTGACAGTTTTTGAACGGAATGCGTCACAGGGAGCCCCTTACTGAGACTTCGTCGAACTCACCGTCGGGCACTGCGCTCCGGCGTGCTGCATTCTGCGCGATCTGCCATCAATCGGATGCCTGACCTGGTTCGATGAGCCCAATACTGCACCGGGCAAAAAGACAACCTGACAGAGACCACGGTCTGTTGCATTCAGGCAGCATCGGATTGTGTGGAATGTCCCGATGGCAACGGCCGTCGCATCGTCCGCAGAATTGCAAACATTGCGGCGGAACCGATCACCGCGGTCACACATGAAGCGACGGCGACCAGCGGACTCGCGCTGAAGCGCAGCTGCGGCCAGACGACTGCCGGCAGAGTTTCACACTCCGGTGTCGCCAGAAAAACTGAAATCACGGACTCGTTCAGAGAAATCACGAAGACAGCCATCATCGCCACCGCCAGTGCCGGGCTCAGCAGTGGAACAGCGACTCTCTGAATCGCCTGCGCACGGGAGGCACCAAGTCCCTGTGCAGAAGTACACAGCTGCAGAATCAGATCCGAAATCTGCGATCTCACAATCAGAAAAGCCATTGGCAGTCCGATGGCTGCATGAACCAGCACGACACCAGTCAGGCTGCCGGAAAGTCCGAACACGGACATGAGCGGCAGGAGCCCCGCTCCGAGAGCCGCAGCAGGAACACACGCCGGCAGCAGGATGAACCGAAAGAGCCAATCCCCGCGACGATTGCGGCATGAGCCGTTCTGACGGGCCAGCCGCCAGGCCGCCGGAATTGCCGCGGTGACGCTGATGATCGCGGCAACCGTCGCGACCCCCGCACTCCGAACGGCCGCCGAGACCCATCGCGGTTCCTGCAGGAAATCGCGGTACCATCGAAGCGACCAGTTTGTCAACGGCGGTGAGAACAGTCTGTCCGGTGAAAACGACACCAGGCCAGCATACATCACTGGCAAAAACAGTAAGCAGACGGTGCCCCAGCAAATCGCCCGGGCGATGGTGCGCCTGCGCCGGAAGAATTGCTGCTTGCCGTAGCCGCCTGCTGTTGCCGGACCGGCCGTGGTCGTGAACGAATGACCGAATTGTGTTTCGGGCCACGGAAACAAACGAACAAACCGACACAGCCAGACCGCAAACATCGTCGTCCCCATCAACACGACCGCCTGCGCCGCCGAGCGTGGCCAGCGGCTGTAATCAAACGCCTGACGATATAGTTCGACTGACAGAGTTGTCTCCTCCGGACCTCCCAGGAACAGCGGGCCGAGGAATCCTCCCAGACCCCAGATAAGTGACAGTTGTCCGGCAACGACCAGACCAGGCATCGACAGCGGCAGTGTGATTCGTCGGAACACCTGCCATGGACTCGCCCCAAGTCCTGCTCCCGCGTCAGCCGCTTGCCGACCAATCGAATTCAACTGCACAACGAGCACGAGAACCGAATACGGCACGATCAGGCTCATTTCGGCAATCGCTGCTCCGCAGAATCCCCGTGGCAACAGCCGTTGCAGACCAAACATCATCGCCAGCAGCCCGGCGGACTTCGGCATGAGTATCAGCACCAAAGCGAGAACCTGGCTGCGCTTCGACAGTGACGACACAAACAAAGCCAGTGGATAGGCCACGCTCAAGGTCATGACCGTGACAACCGCGGCGAACATCACCGTGAACATCAGGATACTCATCCCGTGTCCGTCAAGAATGAACGAGTACGCCTGCAGTGACCAGGTGCCTGGTCTGAAAAACCCTCGACCCGCCGGCGGTGCAAAGAGGCTCAGTCGAGTCAGCAGCAGTAACGGAGCCGCCACAAAGCACGTGACCAGCGCAACCGCCGGTGTCAGCGCCAGTCTCTCGGACCATGTCGCTGACTCTGACGGCGGTTTCTGTCGATCTCTCATGGTTCGTTTGGGTGAAGTGCATCCGCTGTGAGGGATGAAAAGTCGACAACGATCGTCGCGAGTCAGTCAGCGTACTGCCTTTTTTTGGACATTTTCATGCCGTCCGACTGTCCGAAGTTCCGTTTTCGATTGGTCAATTGCTATCGTGATACGAGGCGCTTCGCAAGACAGCAGACTCGGGGAGTCATGGTTTGCGTCGGCTGCCCGGGGCAGAAAGTCCACGGACGTCCAGCTCACCGGAACAGGTCCGGAAGTATCGCATGGCGGCGCGAATGCGTGAGTCCGTTTTGTTGCATTTGTCTTGTAGGAGAACCATCCCTTGATCAAATCAGGTGTCATATCCGTTGTCGGCATTTGGGCTGTTTCGGTCTCGACTTTATTTGGATCCGACTTTCCGACATTGGTTGCAAAAGTCCCGGGCAGCGCAAATGCGATCATGGTGATTGATGCTGACGCAATACTTGCGTCAGGTATTGCCAAAAAGAATCATTGGGAAAAGCGGTTTGCCGACGGCAGCGCCGATCGACCGCTGTACCTTCCTCCGGAGGCCGACAAAGTTGTCGTCGCGGCTCAGTTTGACATCGTTCGCGGTTTTGCCAGAACATGGGAAGTCGCGCTGATGGGGATGAAGGAGCCATTTTCCATGAGCCTCGTGGCTCGCGCTGAGGGCGGAAGTACTGACACAATCAGCGGCGTCAACGTGGCATGGCTTCCGAGTGATGCGTATTTTGTAGAAGTCGATGCTCAGACTCTGGGTCTGATGGCTCCGGCCGACCGTCAGGCACTTGCTCGATGGGCGAACAACGCCAGAAAACCTGTGAGCGGCCAGATCTCACCGTATTTGAAGAGCGCCAGCGGACTTGTAAGTAAGGGGACTCAGGCCGTTCTGGCCATTGATACTGCAGACGCGATTCAGCTGCATCGAGTGCGCGCGAGGCTGGAACAATCGGAATTGGCCAAGAGTCTGGATGTCGAAGCGACAGCTCAGCTGATCAGCCAAATGAAGGGAATTGTGCTGCAGATGAGGTTTGCTGACAAAGTCCTGGCTGATGCGAGGATTGATTTCGCCGCGCCCGTCATGCTGAGTGAGACTGCCGCGAAAAGTCTCGTTCTTCACGCCATGGATTCAATGGGGATGTCTCTGCCTGGTACCGAGGACTGGAAATGCAGTGTCACCGGCAACACGATTACGATGTCCGGAGAACTGGTTCCCGAATCGCTTCGACGAGTATTCAGCCTGATGGAGTTGCCCTCGACAAAATTCAGCAGCCTGAAGGATCAGCCAGTCGAAGAGTCGTCCCAGGATGACACCGCAAAACTCTCGCTGAAATACTTTCATTCCGTGGACACTCTCGTGACGGATCTGAAGGAGCGCACGAAATCTTCAAACAGCAGCGATTCCTACTGGGTCGGCCGATATGCCACAAAGATTGACCGGCTGCCGATTCTGAATGTTGATGATGATCTGCTGAACTATGGAGAAAAACTGTCGGAGACCCTGCACATCATGTCCGGCTCTCGACGGATGTCCAATCTGCAGGGCGACATCAATGCTCGCGGCGAACGGAGTACCGGCGGTTTTTCGGGCAGCGTCGACGGCTACGGCTACAGTGCCTACAACTACACCTCGCCGCGCGCTGCAGAAACTGCCGCCCAGAACGCCACGGCGAATGCCACAGCGGCGGGAACTTCGGTGAAGATTCAAGGCTGGAATCTGATCGAAGAAGCCACGCAGGAAATCCGTCGCTCGATGACGAAACGCTATAGCATAGAGTTTTGAGAGAATACGAGTTGCCCGTCCGGAGATTGTAGATGCTAAGAGTCCCTTCTCCCCTGTCTCGGGGGAGAAGGTGGCCGGCAGGCCGGATGAGGGGGCGTTCAAGGATGGCATCAGGCCGCAGGCTAACTTCCGCAACTTAAGTGCATCGACCAGTCGTTTGAAGATGGAATGACGATGATGAAGACGAATGTTCTTTCTGCTTCCGTCCGGTTCGTATCGGCAATCGGAATTGTTGGTGCCATGTTCGTGGCGGCCAGCGCGCTCGATTCGTCAGCGCTGGGACAAACGCCGCCGCAGTACAAACTGGATCGCACGGTCCTGCCCATTGCCGAACCTAAGCTCGCACCGATCACAGAACTCGATGCCCGCGATGCCAAGGCTCCTCCGCGGTTTGAAGTGAAGGCACCGGAAGGCGCGCCGAACGTCGTGATTGTCCTGATCGACGACATCGGCTTCGGCCACTCGAGCGCGTTCGGCGGGCCGATCCACATGCCGACGCTGGAGAAGATGGCTGCGAACGGATTGAAGTACAACCGCTTCCACACCACCGCGCTGTGCAGCCCCACGCGCACCGCTCTGCTCACCGGCCACAACCATCACGCCAACAACGCCGGTGTGATCATGGAAGTCGCCACCGCCTTTCCCGGCATGACCGGCGTGCGCCCCAACACCATCACCCCATTGGCCCAGATCCTGCGCATGAACGGCTACAGCACCGCGGCCTTCGGCAAATACCACGAGACCCCGCCTTGGGAAGTCTCCGTCTCTGGACCCTTCGACCGCTGGCCCACGGGTTCCGGCTTCGACAAGTTCTACGGCTTCATCGGCGGCGAGACCAACCAGTGGGCTCCAGCAATCTTCGACGGCGTAACGCGCGTCGAGCACAAGCAGACGCCCGACTACCACTTCACCGTGGATATGACCGACCAGGCGATCAACTGGGTCAGCGCCCAGCAGGCCCTCACGCCCGAAAGGCCGTTCTACATGTACTTTGCCACCGGCGCGACGCATGCCCCGCACCACGCGCCCAGGGAATGGATCGCGAAATACAAGGGCCAATTCGCAGGTGGCTGGGACCAACTGCGCGAGGAATCCTTCGCACGCCAGAAGAAACTCGGCGTGATCCCCGCCGACACAAAACTCACCGCGCGGCCCAGGGAGATCCCCGCCTGGGGTGACATGACGGCCGACCAGAAGCGGCTCTTCGAACGCCAGATGGAAACCTTCGCAGGCTTTGCCGAGCACACCGATCATGAAATCGGCCGCCTCGTCGCGCAACTGGAAGCGATCGGCGAACTCGACAACACGATCTTCTATTACATCGTGGGCGACAACGGCGCCAGCGCCGAGGGTGGACCCGAGGGCACCTACAACGAGCTGATGGCGCTCAGCGGCATCGTCGGTACCGCCGATCAGATGATGAGCCACATCGATGATTGGGTGAAGGCGAAGCTCGGGGCGGGCCGCAACGTCTTCACCTGGTTCCCACCGAAGACGATCGGACCGCGGACGTACCTCCT
>JANNGQ010001008.1:0-2883 GCA_031403975.1 Planctomycetota bacterium | reverse complement strand
GGCCTGCCGCACGCCGCGCTCGATGCGCGCCTTCTCGGCGCCGCCGTGCTTCGCCTCGAGCGCCTGCGCGGCGCGCCTCGCCGCGGCGGCGAGCGGCCGGGGCGCCTCGGGGGAAGGCGAGCGGGGTCATGAGCGCCAGGGTGAGGGCGGCGTGAGCGAGCATGGCGGGACTTTACCGGAATCACCGGGACGATCATGCTGTCATTGTCACGCGGCGGCATGGTCGCCGTCAGTCTGGCGTGTTCGGTCTGCGTCACGGGGCTCTGGAAGAGCGGCAAAGTGAAGGCATCGCTGGCGCTGATCATGGTCACGCTGGGAGTCATCGCGATCGGCGGCCTGGTCGTGTTTGGCCAGGACAGGGTGGAAGATCGAGTCAATCAGCTGGCCTCCCTGGACGCTGACAGAATTGATCCGATGAACGCCCGCAGGACCATCTGGAAAGCCGACGTTGCGGTGATCAAAGCGTTTCCGCTGGTCGGCACCGGCGTCGGCAGTCATCGGCATGTCTATCCGATTTATATGGAAGAGCTGGCCGACTTTCAGGGTGTCTCGTTCTCTCATGCCGAGAGTTCCTATATTCATCTGGCTCTGGAGACCGGCCTGGCCGGAGTCGGGCTGCTGGGACTGGGGCTGCTGTTTGTGCTCGGACGCATCATCTGGAATCTGCTGGCTTGCCACGAAGCCGGACGTGTCGCCGCACTTGCCGCGGTGCTGGCGGGACTGGCCGGCGGTATCGTTCATGCTGCAGGTGATTTTATCTGGTATGTGCCGGCGATTGTGGTCTCCACAATTATGCTGGGCGTGATCGGGCTTCGATTGTGCAGCGGCTTTATGCCCGGGCAGGGAATCTACATGCCGCGCATCTGCTGGATGGCCGCCGGGCTGGGCTGTCTGCTGGTTCTGTTCAGAGTCCAGCCGGAACTTGCGAGGCGCGTCGCCGGAGAACGGCTCTGGTTCCAGTATCTCAACGAACAATTTGACGAGCGTCGGATGATCACGGAGTTGCGGACTTCCAGGAACGACGAAGCGGAATCGGAGATTCTGCCTGTTGAAGATAATGACGCCCGGGAATCAACAGCCGGTCGGACCACAAACAGTCTGGCCAGTTACAGTGAAACTGCGGCCGAACCGGTGGATGGTGCTGCGGCGAAATCGCTGAATCGGCGGATCGGCCTGCTGATGGCATCGCTGAAAGCCCATCCGCAGCAACCGCTGGCTGCGATGCACCTGGCGGGCCGCAGTCTGGAACTGTTTCGAATCCTGCAGGTCAAGAGCGACAACCCGCTGGATATCATCAACATCCGTGACACTGTCATGGTCTCACAGTTTCAGACGACCGCTGCCATGCACGAGTGGCTGAAGCGGGCGTTCGGCACGCCGGTGAAACTGATTGTGCTGGCCGATCAGATGGCACGCCGCTCGCTGGCCCTGTGCCCGGTTCAGGACGAAGCGTTTGAGATGCTGATCACGACAGGATTCATCCGCGATCCTCAGGACCGCCAGCGTGAAGCCATGCTGGCGCAGGCGATGCGACTCGGACAGTATTCTCCGACCGTTCGTTTCACGGCGGGATTCGCGCTGCTGACGGACGGAAAGCAGAGCGAAGCCATCGAGCAGTGGGCCTCTGTGTTTCACTCAAACGCTCAGATGCGGCGGTCATTCTGCCGGCGGATCGGCGCTTCGACGAATGTGGATTTCATTCTGACTCATTTCGACCCGTCCGCCGATGAACTGGATGAAGTCCTCTCCGAGTACAGCAAGTTCGGTCGTCGTCAGGATATCCAGAAAGTCCTGTTTCTGATCGCCGAAATAACTCGGACTGAACTCCCGGCCAGAACCGCAGTCTCTGGCGCAGTCAACACTCCCGCGGAACGCGAGCGACACATTCAGCTTCTGATGGAGGCCGCCCGGACAGCGTACGACTTCAAGCTCTTCGACCAGAGCGAAGATCTTCTGCGGATTGCGATCTCCCGCGATGAGTTATCGTACTGGCCACGCCACGCACTCGGCCTGCTCATGTACGAGCAGAAGAATTACGCAGAAGCGGAAACGCTCTTCGCGTGGTGCTATGAACAGGAGCCCGGCGATACCAAACTGGATGACAAACGCCGCGAATGCCGCAGACTGGCACAGAATCAGGCCACAGACGTTCGCCCCGCATCCTTGCAACGCTGAGCGTTCTCCGGGCGGGGAATTGTCGCCGGCGAGCGGACTACGCATCATCCGGAGATCGATACCGTCCCACGATCTTCCGTGCTGCCCGGAGTCCGTCGACGGCAGCAGTCACTATGCCGCCTGCGTAGCCGGCACCCTCGCCGATCGGATAGACGCCTGGCAACGACGGGATTTCCATCGTCGTCGGATTCCGATCAATTCGTACGGGGGAACTGCCACGCATTTCCGGTCCGACAAGCACGGCTTCGGAAAGATACTGACCTCGCCACCGACGATCCATCACCGGCAGGCCGGATCGGATGGCTTTCAATACCGATGGCGGCAAAACGGACGAGAGATTCCTTGCCCTGGTTCCGCGTTCGTATGACGACGGCAGATGTTCGTCCGGCGAAGGAGTGCGATCCGCTAAAAAATCCTCGGCACGCTGCACTGGAGCCAGATAGTCGCCCCCGGTCAGTTCAAACGCCAGCGATTCATAGCGTCGCTGGATATGAACACCGGCCAGCGGATGTTCGCTGCCGAATTCGTTCGGCTGGAGTGTCACAACAAGACCACTGTTTGCAAACGGCGTATCGTGACGCGAGTTGCTCATTCCATTCGAGCAGTACATGTTTGGCTCGGATACGCTGGGGATCACAACTCCACCGGCACACATGCAGAACGAAAACAGATCGCGCTGACCTCTGGCAACAAGCGTGTAATCGGCGG
>JANNGQ010001007.1:0-2450 GCA_031403975.1 Planctomycetota bacterium | reverse complement strand
TTTGCACGTGGACGTTCCTCATTCCGGAACTTGGTCTGGATCTGATACAGCGTGATCGGCAACTGACGATAACTGCTGATGTGCCGTGCCATGAGGTCGGTAATGACTTCTTCATGAGTCGGGCCGAGTGCCAGGTGGAGCCTTCGGTCTCCCTTCCTGACTTCGAAGTTAAACAGTACGTTGCCGAACGTTGCACGCCTTCCCGTGCGTTCAAAGATCTCGATCGGCTGAAGTGCCGGCATGAACAGCTCGATGGCTCCTGCCCTGTCCATTTCCTCGCGGACAATCTGCGAGACTTTGCGGACAGACCGGTATCCCAGCGGCAGGTAGGTGTACGCTCCGGCCATGAGCTGCCGGATCAGCCCGGCCCGCAGCATCAACTGATGACTGGGCACTTCGGCTTCGGCAGGAACTTCCTTCATCGTCGGAATGAACGTCTGAGACCAGCGCATGGGGAGCCTTGGGGAGGATTCGGGATTCGGGATTCAGGGACAGACGGCCGGGTGGGCAAGACGCCTGGCGTGGACGGGATTCTAGCAGTCCGTTGAAAATCTCGTAGTATAGGCGGCTCGCCGGATACCACTGATTCAACGCCGGCACGTCCGCGATGCAATTCCATTGATCCGGATCGTGAGACATTCGCGAGGTCTCGTTGCCCGACGAAGACAGGCCGGTACGTTTCGGTTCCGAAACCCGCTGCGCCGGCAGCGCCGCATCGGCGAGAGTCGGCGGAGGGATTTACACTCGACTCGACTCATACTGTGAATTGTGGTGTAATTGCAGGGTGCTGAACGCGCGATGGAAGGGGAGCCATGAGCCGGCGAGCGAAGCTCATCGACAAGATGCGGAATTCTCCATCGAAGATTCGTTTCGCAGAAGTCGATGCGTTGCTTCGCTACGAGGGATTCGTGTTGTTCAATCAACGCGGCAGCCACTGCACATATCATCATGCTGGCGGGCGGCTCCTGACCATTGTTCGGCCGCATGGAGGTCGAAAGACCTGCCACCAGACGGACATTCACAAACTCCTGGGAGTGCTCGAACGATGATCGTCACTCATCACGAATACCGTGCCTACGTCTTCACAATCGAGTACCACGCCGCAGATCCTGCATTCACCGTGGATTTTCCGGACTTCTCGGAGATCATCACCAACGGGGCGACATTGGCCAAGGCCTTTGCCAACGCTTGTGAAGCACTCGATCTCCACTTGGAAAGCCTGCAAAAGCTCGGAAAACGGCTGCCAAAACCGAAGCACGCTCTTACCGTGCAGCCCGTATAAGTGAGTTTCGAACAGTCCATGCGAGCTGCATGGTTCGCAATGAATTTCTGAGCCACAAAGCGCAGGACAAGGCAATCGAGCGCGAGATGGCGGAGCGACTGCGGAAGGACCGGCTGCGAGCGTGGTTGGACGTGTGAGCAGTCGGCCGGACAACAGCATTCCGGCGAAGAGCGAAGTCAGGCTGGAGCACTGCCGTCGGTCGGCACGCCGCATGTCGGACCGCTTATCGAGCGTCGATCCGGGCACCGCAGGATCGAGTGGCGGCAAGTTCGGGTTTTGCGATCCGCCAACAAACCGTCGCGACGTCGTTTCGCTGCCGATCTCCCAGTGCCTTCGTAGTGCAAGTCCAAGCGCTTGTCGTGAAGCGTGTCCCCGGAAACTTGGTGTGGGATCTTTAACAAGAGACCGCACACGCATTTCGAAATAGCGTGCCGCCCGACTTGACAACCACGCACACCTCATAACCATTAGTACATTAGTGCATTAGTACATTAGTACATTATGTCTCTAGCCCCTAGTTTTTGGAAAATGCGACTTGAAATCTTTGGGAGAACACGGGAATGGACGACGCTCCTCGACGAAACATGTCAGACGAACTGTCGCCCGACGTTCATCCCTGCAGGAATGCCCCTGCCGAGGGAATCTTGCAACGACGTGGTGCGGGCGGCAAATTGCCGGGTATCTTGCTCGCAGGAGCAATCGTGGTCGGTGGCTTGGGAATAGCCGATCTGTGGAGTCAGAGTTACGTTGGTGCAACGGAGCCTGACGGCCAAACGGCGGCACTCTGGTCGCCGTCGGGGCAGTTGGGACTTGGGTCGGTGAATGCTCAGGTGCATACCGTCCGAGCGATGTTTACGAACCGATCGTCGGACGAGGTTCGTATTGTCCGGGCCGTGAAATCCTGCGACTGTGCAGATGTCTCGTGGCCGGAAACGGCGATCCGGCCGGGCGATGAAGTTGCTGTCAGTTGCAAATGGGATTTGACTGGTAAATCAGGTTCGGTGCGGACGACCATTCTGCTGGAATGTCTCCGCGGTAATTCTATCAAGCCCGAGGTTGTCAGCCTCACATTGATCGGTGACGTCACACAACCAGAGTCGGGCACCGAGAGCCCGCCAAAGGTTCCGTGAAGTCACCATGTTTCGGGCGAAGAACGTCGTTTCCCCAA
>JANNGQ010001006.1:0-3449 GCA_031403975.1 Planctomycetota bacterium | reverse complement strand
CGAGGACCAACTGAGTTTTCAAGGCGACGTCAGGCCAGTAGTTGTCTCGTTGACCGCTCAGCACAAGATTGCTGAAGTTGCGGAACATCACCGTTTCCTGAGCGTTCGCAGCGTTATTGCTGTACTCAGAAACAGCGACTCGGCGAGCATACTTCTCCATCGTGAAGTAGCAGCGGTCCACGGAAAACCTGTGGTTCGACACATCGAACACGGCTTCGTTGCCAAAATATGGCAGCACGAAATCATCGACGCGCAGGGAACCCTTTGCGCCGCTGACATTGACCCACTGCTGATGGTTGGCCCGGAAAGAATTGAAGAACGTGGCCGACACACCGCTGGCGAAGTGCAGTTCTCCCTGAAATTCCATCGGCACCAGCTCCACACTGTCGGGGCGTTTGACCCCGTGCAGGATCCGACCGCGGACTTCGACAGGCATTTCAAAGTTTAAAGCCCACAGCGTAAACCGGATCGTGTACCAGCCAAGATCGCCCAGGCAGCCCGCCGGTTCCAGTTGACTGCTGGCGCGGATGTTGCTCTGAATCCATTCCTCGTCGCCACAGAAACTGAACTGGCTGGCAATCTGCCGGATTGGTCCGATGCTGGTGTCGTCGTTCAGCGCCCGGCGGATGGCGATCATCCGGGCGCTGTGCATGAACATGACACCGTCCATGAATTGCACGCCCGATTTGCGGCACGCATCAATCATCGTCTGCACATCAGCCGCGGTGACACCGCAAGGCTTTTCGACCAGGACGTGTTTTCCGGCCTGAGCCGCCTTCACAACCCATTCGGTGCGGATCCCTGTGGGCAGCGGAACGTAGACGGCATCTACATCGCTGCGCGACAACAGTGCTTCGTAATTGCCGACCGCAGCGACATCCTGAGGGACTGGTACGGATGACCGGCACTCCGTAATAAACTGCTGAGCTTTCTCCACAGAACGGCTGGCGACCGCTGTGACGCAGCCGTTTCCTGAAGCAGCAATCGAATGCCAGTTTTTCTTCGCAATCTGCGCCGTGCTGAGGATTCCCCAGCGACAAGAGTTCTCGGTCATTGATAGGGCCTGTCTGCAGGGCTGAACGGCGACGCACCGGCAGTGAACGGCTCAAGGATTCTGATTGCATCAGACCGGGAGAACCTGCCTCGCGATGAATTCGTGCGAATCGTTGGCGATCGTCGGCAATTACTCAAGTGATTCACGGTGCACCGGACTTCAGTCCGCCGAGGAATTCCACAAGTCCAGCGATCTCTTCATCGGTGAGATCGATGAGCTGCTTCTCGGGCATGATGGAAATCGCCTGCGGCTGGAGTTCTTCAATATCAGAACGGCGCAGGCGAATGTCCTCGGCTCTGGCGTTTCTCAATACGACTTCCCGTTCATCGCGGGAGATCAGCAGGCCGGAATGGACATGACCGTCGGTCGTCTGAACCAGCCAGGTGGTAAATTTCGGATCAATCTTCTTTGACGGTTCCAGCAGGCTTTCCAGAATCTGTTCGCGGCTGAGTCGTTTGCCGACATCATCCAGCGCCGGGCCGACTGCGCCGCCGGCGTTGCCGATCCGATGACAGACAGCGCACTGCATGCGTTTGCCGGCGAAGTGTGTCTGTCCGGTCCCGGGATTGCCCTGAATCGCCAGCACTTTTGCCGGATCGATGACCGTCCGGAGTACGCGACGGAATCCTGCCGGCTGAAATCGTTCGAACAGACTGCTGATTTCCGGCGGCGACCGTCGGGCGAGTTCGAGCAACTGTGAACGTGCCTGGTCAGACAGTGCACCCTCATCGACAGCCATCATCCAGTTCATGGCTTCAGATGTTCCGGAAAACTCCGATGGCATCAGATCGCGATCCGAAGCTGCGTGGTCGTTGCCTGAATCCCCAAGTGAGCTGATCCAGTCTCGGACGAGTGCCACTCCGTGCGGATCAACTGTGACCGCTCCGATGTGCGGCATGTGGCCCCGTCCTGCGGTGGAAATGCGGTACAGCAGGACGCTGCCGGCAGGATGGCCGGGGTTCACCAGGGCAGGCTGATCGAGCTGAAAAGTGCCTTGTGCGGGCGGCTTTCTGATGAGCCCCGAGTGGGCGATGTCGAGCGTGTGTCTGAGGTCAATTGTCGCCGTCCCGCCGGCACCGTTCTGATGACAGTGAGCGCAATTCGCGCTCAGCCAGGAACGTGCGCGAGTGTCGACGTCGGCCGCATCGTCATCGGGATCGGCGAGTGCGACGGCATAGTCCTCTGTCGTTGTGGTCGGATCGTCCGGAATTGCACCGGACAGCCAGCCTCTGTCCTGAAGTCGCTGCAGCTGGTTGATCTGTTCCTGCGGAGTCGCGGAGTCTGCTGCCATCCGATTGAGCTGCGGCACCGCAAATGCCAACGGGCCACCGACCCAGGCATTGTGGCATCGCCGGCATTCCGCACGCGAGTGAACTCGCCATGATTGCGGGCTGGCAGCAGCGAATTCACCGTAGTCCCTCAACGTAATCTCCTGCCCCGACACGGGGCTCAAATCCGCGTCTCGCTGGTCCGGCCGCCAAAGGTAGCTGTATCCGTTCCAGTCGATGCCATCGAAGTGAAGAATCTGAGTTTCCAGCCGGATCTGCTGATGACCGGTCGTTTCGAGACTGATTGTCTTCACCAGTACGGAGTTTTCCGGGAAGAACATGTGCTCCTGCAGCATCCGGTTTGAGCGTCGCACGCCGCCCTTCTGGACTTCAATCCGTTCGCTTCCCGGCACTGCGAGCAGCCGTTCGGCTCGTGCGCCGTCGCTCCACATCGGAGCGTTGATCTGAAAAGGGATCACACCATCAGCAGGATTCCAATCCAGAGTGTTTTTGAACAGACCTGTTTCGCTCAGCCTTATCGGAAACGGCTCCACCGAAGTTACAGAGGGACTCGGCTGCAACTCGTGGATTGTGCCGGCGTCGTAGTCGAGGATCAGCAGTTCTCCCGCAGCGTCTTCTCCGAAGGCAACGATCCGCAGCGCAGGCCGGACCAGATCCGTCAGCGAGATCAGGCGCTCACCGTCGAACCGTGCGCTCCAGATACGGCGGGTTTCAAAATCTCCGAAAATGTATGTTCCCGCCAGATCCGGGAACCGCGAGCCTCGATAGACATAGCCGCCGGTGACTGACGCCGCATCCGTGTGTGGCAGAGCGATTGCCGGGGGAAGAATCTCCGACGGGCCGCGACTGGCGTTTGGTCTGACTGGCTGCGGTCCCTCCGTGATGCTCCAACCGCCGTTGCCGCCTTTCCGGACACGGTGCACCATTTCGTACATTTCCCAGCCGACATCACCCAGCCATAATTCGCCGTCGGGGGCGAAGGTCATCTTCCACGGATTACGAAAACCGTAAGCCCAGATCTCGGGCCGAGCGTTCTCCAGCCCGACAAACGGATTGTCAGCCGGCCGATCTCTGCCCACAGGGCCAGAAGTGCGTGCTGCTGGCCG
>JANNGQ010001005.1:0-2501 GCA_031403975.1 Planctomycetota bacterium | reverse complement strand
GCCCAGGCGATTTGGTCGCACCTGCGGGCGACGATTTCATCGGCAATACGTCGATGCAGCGTCATCAGATCCTGTCCAAGGTCATGAACAACACGACGACCGTCAGCAATACCTTTATTGTTTACGGCACGGCTGCTTACTTTGAAGTACACGAAGATCCTGCGTCGGGGTTGTTTCAGGTGGGTGGTCGCTTCGACCTGGACGGCGACGGCGACGAGACCAATGATCAACAACGAGCCGTCTTCGTCATCGACCGCACGGACGCATTCGAAGCGTACGACGCTGGCAGCGGGGACTTTGACTGGGATCGCCTGGTAAAAGCTCGCGTGACGATTGAGTAAGCAAGTCCTACCGCTGCTTCTTCCGCCGCTGTCCCCTCTCCCCCCGTTTCGGGGGGAGAGGGCTAGGGTGAGGGGGGCTTTTTGCATTTTTCCTTTGTGTCGCACAACGATGCAGGTTGGTGAGTTTATCGGGGTTGAGTGAGTCTGGAGTTGCGTGGTGTGTCGAACGGCGATATTGTTCCGGACCAGAAAAAGCCAGAGTTTTGCTCTATTTCAGACTTCGCGTGCATCCTGACAAAAATCTTTCCGGAACTGCTCCGGAATTTGCGTTACTCAATACTGTAGGATGGGCATCCCTGCCCGTCGCTTGCTGGTGATGTCGACTGAACAAGAACAATTCTCGGGCAGGAATGCCCAAGGTACAGAAGTACACAACATAAGTGTTTTCAGGCCAGATCCTTTCAAAGTCCTGCTTCTCGGGAGAAAAGCACATGCAGATGCGTCGTTCAACCACTTTCACCAGGCCGTCGCGACGAGGTTTCACACTCATCGAACTGCTGGTGGTGATTTCCATCATCGCCACACTCATGGCTCTGATTCTCCCGGCCATTCAGTCAGCTCGCGAAGCGGCCCGCAGAACCGAATGTCTGAATCACAATAAGAACATCGCCCTCGCCGCAATCAACTATGCAGAAGCCCATAAGGGTCGGTTTCCGGCCTCGGGCGTCTATCGAGGCGTGAATGCGGATGCTTCCGCTGACGGCAGCCGCGAGACAATTTTCCCCTCGCACAGCTGGGTTCTTGAGTTGCTTCCGTATCTGGATCAGAAAGCTGTCTACGATCGGTGGGATTTCAGTTCGGACTTCACAACTCTCAATAACGCAACGATCGGGCAAACGAACCTGGCCGTGCTGACCTGTCCGAATGACAAGTCGTCGTCCGACAAGGACGGAGGACTGTCGTATGTGGTCAACTGCGGAACCGGTGACATCAATGTCGATATCAGCGCCACGCCGAACAGTCCGGTGACATACGGTCATACGTTCGTCGCGGAACCGCTCACATGGGATGGTGGCACAACATTCACTCCCAGCAATGTCAATTTGTCGAAGGACACGGGAGTGTTCTGGGCCAATATTGAATGCGATACCCTTGTAGTGGCTGCTTCCACGGTGACTCCCGCAAACGCGACTAAGGGTGCCAGTGCCAATGTCGGCAAGATTTACGACGGCGGCGGGAACACCATCATGTTATCCGAGAATGTCCTCGCAGGAACCGATGCCCTGACTGGCATTTCGACTTGGGCAAACCCGTCCATCCGAAGCTGTGGTTTCATGTTTCCGGTTGTGCCGGCGTCGGGCCTGACCTTTAATAACATTGCGAATAACGCTGACTTGACTGCCGGATCACCGTTTCCGAACAAGCTCAGAAACGGTATCGATGGAGCTGCTCCGTTTCCGAACAGCCAGCACGTCGGTGTCTTCGTCGTGGCGTTCACCGACGGTGGCGCGCGACCGCTGGACGAGAATATTGATGGAGGGGTCTACCTCCGGCTGATGACACCTGAAGGAGCCCTTCCGCGAAGTATTCCAGGATTCACTCCGGAAAATCCGCTTGCTTCGAACGAATTCTAAGCGTCGTGATTGGTCACTCTGCATCTGCTGACCGCCTGGTTTTGGCCTGAAACCAGGCGGTTTTTTTGCGCTCTTCGTGAAATGAAGTGCGCATTTCATCAGGGCTGGAAGCCCGGCGCATCGTCAGCCGGTGGCCGACGCCCAGTGGCACTCACTTTGGCGGATTCGCCACAGTGTAGAACAGTTGTCTCAACTGTTCCGCCTGCGACCGGATGAACAATTGGGGACAATTGTTCCACTAAGTGAGTGCCATGGGGCGTGAGCCATGGGTATCGGATCGTTCGATTTCGAGAGCCCCGACGGGCGACGCCGTGAAGGATTTTGGGCAGCAAAAAGCGAGTCGCTGAACAGTGTTTACGCTGAAAGCGTTATATTCCAAAGCCTGGGGTAAGCGAGACGGTGAAGAGTCTCCTGGGGTGGCGCATTCGCTGTCGCGAATTGCTGACCCCAGGCTTTGGAGTGGAACGCCTTCAGCGTAGAACTCTGCCCTGTGTTTTCCTTATGGAAAATCCTTCACGGCGTTGCCCTTTAATGCGCCGCGCCAGATCCTTCCATCCGTTTACTGGCAGACCGGGCACATTGACGC
>JANNGQ010001004.1:0-3188 GCA_031403975.1 Planctomycetota bacterium | reverse complement strand
TCCGAGGCTGGTAGTCGTAGTCGCCACCGTTCCGGTGGCTGACGCCACCGGAACCCGGCTACCGCTGCTCCGCAGCTGAACTCAATACCGGATCCAGATGACGGTTGATGCGATCCGGTCACTCAGCGGCCGTTATTTCGAATTCTCGGATCTTGCTTCGCTTCAGGAAAGGATCGGATGTAACGATTCCTTCGACAAGAGCAGAAAACCGGTTTCCCCGCTCTTTCATCAGCAGCAGCGTCTGGTCGACAGCGCACTTGTCATAATACTCAAGGCCGCGGCCAAGTGAATAGATCATCAGGCGTTCTGTCAGAGCCCGGCAGAACTGATCCTGCCGGCCTCGAATGATGGCAATCAGTTCCAACGGCCCGGAAAATTTCTCACCAGACGGCAACTCACCGGAAGCATCGACTGGCTTGTCGCTCTCGGTATCCCGCCAGCGGCCGACCGCATCGAAGTTTTCGAGTCCCATGCCCAGCGGGTCCATCGTCTTGTGGCATGAGGCACAGCCGGGGTCTTTGCGATGGGATTCCATTCGCTCGCGAAGGCTCAGACCGGAGATATCTTTAGTGGCTTCTTCCAGGGCTGGTATGCCCGGAGGTGCCGGTGGCGGGGCATCTCCCAGAATGTTTTCCAGAATCCACTTGCCGCGCTTCACGGGACTCGTCCGGCCCGGATTGGAAGTCAGAGTCAGGATGCTGGCGTGAGTCAGGACTCCGGAGCGGTTCGAACCGGCGAGTGAGACGCGCACGAATTCGTCACCATTGACGCCCTGGATTGCGTAGTGTTGAGCCAGCCGCTCGTTCACAAACGTGAAGTCGGCGGACAGGAAATCATCCACGCTGCGGTCTTCACGGACGATCGTATTGAAGAGCAGTTCGGTCTCTGTCACCATCGCCAGGCGAAGGCTTTCGTCAAAGTCCGGATAGACATCCGGATTCGGTCGCACTTCGGCCAGGTTTCGCAGGTTCAGCCATTGAGCAGCAAAGTTGGCACCGAGGGCGAGCGCCTTTTCGTCCCGCAGCATCCGTTCAATCTGGCTGCGAAGAATCGTGCGGTCGAGCAGACGACGGTTCTCGGCAAGCAGTAACAGCTCATCGTCCGGCATGCTGCTCCAGAGGAAATACGAAAGCCGGGACGCGATTTCATAATCATTGAGTGATCGTTCGGTCGCTTCGCCCTCCGGATCGGCTTCCCTGCGAAACAGGAAATCGGTAGAGACCAGCACGGCCTGCAGTGCCAGGGACAGTCCGGATTCATAGGATTCTTTGTACTCAGTGACAGCTTCATCGACGAGTTCGGCGAATCTGCTGACTTCGACATCCGTCACGGGTCGCCGGAACGCTCGATAGAGTATCGGACGCAGGACTGTCGCTGCAGCATCCTTCACGGAGACAGTGTCCGAGGGCCGAGTCGTCACGAAACGGCGATGCGTCACATGCCATGCAGGTTCGCCGCCGCCTTCCGGGCCCGAGATTTCAATGGTCCGAACTCCGAGGTTGCGGTCGCGGCGGCGACGGTTCTCGGCCTTCTCATCGTAGAAATCGTTGAGAAATTCCGCACCCACAACGTGTCTGCCCCCGGTCATTGTCAACTCGTGTTCGAACCATGCGGACTTGCGATGGCCGGGAACTTCGAATTCGCCCACGCGCTGGCCATCGACGAGCATCGCCATTTTTGCAACCTCGTCGCCGCCCTGAGTGGCCTCGGCCTCAATTCGGATCCGATACTTGCCGTCCCGAATCTCTTCAGTGTCGATCGTGGCAGACCCGTTTGTCGTCAGAACGAGGGCATCGTCGTCTGTTGCCTCACCGCCAAGCGACGACTTGAATCGTTCGGCAGTGAACCGCAATGTCAGGCCCTTCGAAAAGTCACGGGTATCAATGACCGCGGCCGCGACGGTTTCAGCAGCGTCCAGGTATTTCTCCATCAGCAGCGGAGGCACACTGAGCACATCACCGATATTGTCGAAACCCTCGCCGACATCGTCGTGCGGGAATTTATCCGCCGGCGTGATACTGAGTCCGAACAGATCGCGGATCGTGTTGTTGTATTCAGCCCGATTGAGGCGGTGCAGTGTTGAGCGGCCTGCGTGATGAATCTGAGTGCAGTCAAAGTTGAAGAGCTCTTCGTACAGGATCTCCGCAACTTCCTGTCGCGCCCCTTCTTCCGGACGGGGTTCATGATCCGCCGGCGGCATCGCACCCGCATTGATCATGCGGTAGACACGCTCCCATTTCTTGCGTTCCTGCAGCAACTGGTCCACAGTCGTGAGCTGATGTAAGGAGATATCGCCTTCCTGTTCGTCCGCGTTGTGGCAGTCCGAACAGTGTGTCTTCAGGAACGGCAGCACTTTGTCTTCCAGAAGCTGCTGACGTCGCGCGTGCTCGCGAAGTGACTCGCCCGATACGACGGATGTAAGTCGAGGGGCGGATTCGTCGGATTTCAGGACCTGGATTTCGGACTTCGGGGTGATGGCAGTGGCCGCTGAATCGTCAACAGTCCTGGCGATGGCCCGAGCGGCCGGATTCGTCCAGATCCAGTAGCCTGCGACCGCAGCTCCGCCAAACAGAATCGTCACAACAAATCCGGCGACCAGCAGCAGTACCGGATTGCGGGGTTGATTCTGAGCGTTTTCGGACCGACGGCGAGACTGAGCGGGGACCCGGGATTCAGGCAGGATCACCGCAGATTCCGGAAGTACAGTCTCTGACGAAAGCAATATCGGCTGTCCGCACTTCGCACTCGGGCAACGCACGCGGCGACCGAAGTACTTCCGGTCAACTCGAAAACGAAACCCGCAGGCAGGACAGCGAAACGACGGGTTCATTGAATGTGATCCATTGACTGCCGCCTCGGCCGGAGATATGGCACTGACCAATGAGGAATCGACTGTCCGGGCATCAATCAGGGGGGCGTGGCGGGCATGTGCGGGATCGGGCTGACCACATGCAGTTTAACCTCAAACGATGCCAGGTGCCACAAATTCAGCAGCTGCGAACTGAAACCTTGATATTTGCCATGTGCGAGACGTCCGTGTAGCCGGATTCGCCACAGTGTGGAACAGTTGTCTCAACTGTTCCGCCTGCGACCGGATGAACAATTGGGGACAATTGTTCCACTAAGTGAGCGCCACTGGCTACATCCTGTCGAGACTTCAGCTCTGAAAAACTGCGCAACTTCAAAAC
>JANNGQ010001003.1:0-2795 GCA_031403975.1 Planctomycetota bacterium | reverse complement strand
GGTCATTTAAAAACTGCTCTGTCAACTCAGCGCGAACCTGTCTCATGAAATCAACTGCGTGAAATTCTTTTTCGGCTTTTTTATTACTCATAAATATCTTTCCGATGACCGAGCGTGATAATATCCACGATAAGTTGATTGTCGCACCGGCACGCTACAGTTGCTGTCTGACTCCGCCGGCGAGCTGCTTGAGGTGTCTGGATTCGAGACCAGCGTGAGTGCTGCGGACGCGGGAATTTTCCGGCAGCCGCGAACCGCATCAATGACGCTGCGGGAGAACGGTGGCATCGTCGTACCGGCGACCGCACAGATCACATTGGATGATGCGCCCTCGTTGAATGTGCCCCGCAGCTCCCCGTCGGGCTCTCTGCCGCGGATCCGGATCATTCCCGATGATGTGAGGGCGTTTCCTTCCGGCAGTGTCGTGTCGGTGACCGTCTCGGTTCCCGCAGGAGAGTGGACGCCATTGGTGTCGGCACCCGAGTCCGTCGAAATCCGGCGTGCGCCGGGTGTCAACCCGCCGAGTGCATTACTTGCGGTTCCTGAGTCCGCAGTGATCGATCGCGGCCGTGAAAAACTCGTCTTCGTCGAATCAATGCCGGGCATGTTTGACGGCATCGCCGTAAGTCTCGGTCGTCGCTGCGGCGGCTACTATCCAGTTCTCACCGGTCTGACGGCCGGGCAGCGGGTCGCCACGGCTGGCGCATTTCTGATCGACGCCGAGACTCGTCTGAACCCGGCCCTCGCGGCCGGCTACTTTGGCGCCGGTCGATCCGGAATATCTCCGTCGGAGAGTAATCGTCAGACATCGACTGCGCCGTCACTGTCGTCGGCAAAAACAACGTCACCGATTGTGAAGCTCTCCGAGGAAGAGCAGGCGCTGGCAGATCAACAGAAAATCTGTCCTGTCACGGAGTTGCCATTGGATTCGATGGGCGGTCCTCTTCCCGTGATGGTCGCCGGCCGGAAAGTCTTCATTTGCTGCGCCGGCTGCGAAGCCAGGCTTCTCGGCGACCCGGAGAAATACCTGGCCCGGCTGGCGGCGGATCCATGATTGATTCAAGCATCAGCTGCATACAGCCACCTCGTCCACCACGCCACCGGGCCCGCCCATTCGTATCTGCACAATTCGAGTCTCAGCAATTCGTTCAGTCTGTGTGTTTCGCGTGTTTCGGGCCAAAGGCCCATTCAGTTCAATAGCCTGGGCCAAGCGGAGCGTCGGCCCAGGAGACTTACGGCCCAACATTCCTCAGGCCCAACGGGCCGACAGTTCCTGCAGCTCACAAAAGTTCCGCATCAGGATGATGTAGTCTGCTGTCTTCCCATAACACTGGGGAATCACCGAATGTCCGGCCCTTCAGGCCTCGGCATTCTCAGTTGGCCAAAAACCTGGGCCGACGCGGTGCTTGGCCCAGGCTATCTGAATTGCTGGGCCGTTGGCCCGAAATCACACCTCTTTCTCAAAACTGAACCACAACCAGCAATGACCATTGTGTGATTTGTGTAGATACCACCGGGACAGGCCCGGTGGCGGAGGAAAGTGGCCCTGATGATTGACTGGCTCATCCAAAAGTCCGTTCGGTATCGGATGTTTGTGATACTGGCGGCGGCGATGGCTGCGGTGGCGGGGATGTTCGCTGCGCTCGGGACACCGATGGATGCCGTGCCGGATCTGTCGGAGAATCAGGTCATCGAGTTTGCGGAATGGCCGGGGCACGGTCCGAGCGAAGTATACGAGCATGTTACGTTTCCGCTTTCGCAGCAACTGCAGGGACTGGAAGGAGTCCGCGTCGTTCGCGGTTCGAGCGACATCGGGTACTCGATGCTGCATGTGATTTTCGAAGATCACGTTGCGTTCGATCTGGCTCGGGAGCGGGTTCAGCAGCGTACCGCATCTCCGGACATTGAACTTCCGGATGATGTGACACCACAGCTCGCTGCGGACGGAATCCCGACCGGACAGATCTACTGGTACACAGTTGAAGGAACCGGATACGACCTCGCCCGGTTACGCGCAATTCAGGACTGGACGATTGCCCCGCAGCTGCGGTCGATTGCCGGCGTTGCGGAAGTTGCCAGCGTGGGCGGTTTTGTCGCCGAGCTGATCATTCAGGCCGAACCGTCATTACTGGCTGAACACGGGCTGACCATGCGGGATCTCGCAGACGAGTTGTCCCGGGCGACCAGCTCCGTCGGCGGGAATGTTCTGCACAAAGGGAATGCCGAATATGTTGTGCAGCTCAATCCGGCAGCGGTTGCCGCCGATTCCGAAGGCCGTCAGTCAGGACTGCCGGGGCATTGGGAGCAGCGACTGATTCCGCTGTCCGGCGGGCGAACTGTCCGTCTCGGTGACCTGGCAAGAATTACCTGGGGGCCGGCAACTCGCCGCGGGATGTTTGAAAAAGACGGGACGGAAACCGTTGCCGGGATCGTGCATCTGCGTTACGGACATAACCCGCTGGAAGTGACTCGCGCCGTGAAGGACCAGTTGATCAGTCTGTCCTCCGGGTTGCCGCCGGGTGTTCGTGTCGTTCCGTGTTACGACAGAACGCTGCTGATTACCGGGGCAGTTCGCACGGTCACACGGACGCTGATCGAAGCGTTACTGATTGCAGCGGTTTGCGTGCTGCTCGTGCTGCGACACTTTCGGGCATGGCTGGTGATTGCGCTGACGCTGCCGCTGTGTGTGCTCGGCACATTTCTCATGATGAGCGTCCTGCGGCGATTGGGATGGCTCGACGTTCAGACGAACATCATGTCGCTCGCCGGAATCGTGATTTCGATCGGAGTTCTCG
>JANNGQ010001002.1:0-5914 GCA_031403975.1 Planctomycetota bacterium | reverse complement strand
GCTCATTGAACGAGGCGTCCACGGGCTGTATCCGAACGGCTCGACCGGTGAGTTCACCCGTTTTACTCCCGAAGAACGCCGCCGCATCGTCGCGATTCTGGCCGATCAGGTTCGTGGACGTGTTCCCATTCTCGCAGGTGCCGCCGAAGCCAACGTCAAAGAGACCATTAAAGCCTGCGAGTACTACGCATCGTTGGGTATTCGAGCCGTCGCGATCGTGGCACCGTTCTATTACAAACTCAGCCCGGCTTCGGTGTACGCCTATTTCGCTGAAATCGGACGCAACACACCGATTGATGTGACGCTCTACAATATCCCGATGTTTGCCAGCCCGATCGACGTCCCCACAATTCAGCGACTGTCCGAAGAGTTCGAACGCATCGTCGCCATCAAGGACAGCTCGGGTGAGATCCCGCACATGATCCGCATGATCCAGGCAGTGAAACCCAATCGGCCGGACTTCGCATTTTTCACCGGTTGGGATGCCGCTTTAATGCCCATGCTGCTGATCGGCTGCGACGGTGGTACCAACGCCAGCTCCGGAGTTGTCCCGGAACTGACTCGCAAGCTGTACGATCTGACCATGGCTCATCAGATCGACGCAGCCCGAACGGTGCAATACGACCTGATCAAATTGTTTGACACCATGATCTACTCGGCGGAGTTCCCCGAGGGCTTCCGCGCGGCGGTAGGGCTGCGAGGATTCCGTATGGGGCAGGGCCGGCAGCCGCTTTCCGACAAGCAGCGCACGGACCTGACGACACTCAGCCGCGAACTGCAGTGTATGCTCTCGAACCACGGCTTCACCGACCAGCCCGTCGGCGGCTGCGCCATCGGCGACGCATCTGCTACGACGCCGCATCCCGCAGAAGTCTCCGCCATCGTCCAGCAGGTCGTCGCCGAACTGGCAAGGCGAGGATTGATGTAGCATCGCCTGTCAGCCCCCACGCGCCAGCGTCCGGGTTCTTCTTTACCTGTCAGCCGGCACGCGCTAGCGTCCGGGTTCTTCGATATGCCCGGGAGATCTGGTGGAGGGTGAGCGCCGGCTGTACCGCTGAAAACTACAAATCCTGGAATTCGTTGTCGGCTCTGGCGTTGTTTCGGGCATTTACGGACAGGCCCACTGGTTCCGTATTCCCTGTGGGCAACCGTTTGTCACCCCACAGGAATTCGCCCATGCACACTCGACGACATGAACACTTTGTCAGCGCAACACACTTCCTTCGAGTCAGTCTCGCCCTGCTGGCAACCAGCGCCGTTTTCGGATGGCAGATTTCTGATTCAGTCGCTGGTGAGGCTGACATTTCGAAACTCATCAGACGACTCTCGGATCGGCGACCGACGGTACTGACGGACACTTGTGCCGAGATCGGATCGCTCGCAGAGCAGGGCCGAGCCGCTGGCGGAGCTCTCGTTGAACTCATGATTCGAGAGCCGCAGAACTCACCGGTCTGGCGATCAGCAGCCGACGCCCTGCAGCAAGTATCGCCGGCAGCCTGTCCGCATATTCTCACGATCCTGCTGAATGACGATCGGCAGGCGGCTCAGCGGCTGGCGGCCGCCAGGGCGTTGATCGATGTCGGAGCAACGAACGGTGCGGCGTCTTTGCCGGCACTCACATTCCTGTGGCAACAGCCGACGAACAATTATAAACAGGCGACTCTGCTGCAGGCGCTGCACGCGGTTGCTCCTCAGGACAAAACCGTCAGCCGATTAATTCTTCAGGCAGCGCGAGGGGACCTCGACAACGTTCTTCTGGGAAGTCACTGTCGGGCAATCGCCGTCGAACTCATCGTCCTTCGTGATCTGCCGGAGGATGACATCAATCAGGCGCTTGTTGCAGCACTCAGGCACGCGGCAGGCTATGGTCGAGCGTTGAGTCTGCTCGCCGACCGAGCGAAGTCAGGGAAAGCGAACCCGGCGATTTTTGCAGAAGTCTGTTTGGCTCTCCTCCGGAAGGATGCGGCGCTAAATCGAACCAATGGCGGCGCCTGCAACATGCTGATCGACATCGGGCCGTCGGCGAAAGGCATCCTTCCGGGGCTGCAGGAACTGAAATATCATCCAAGCCCGGAGATTCGTGCCGATATCGGACGAGTCATTGAAGCGATCGGGCATTCGCTCGCTGTGGCGACACCTGACTCGGACGAACTCTGGGAGGTGACCGGTCGCTTGAAGAACGGACGGTATACGATTCGCCTTGGAGACAGGCAGGATTCGTTTTCTCCTCGGTACGACCGCACAGCTGTGTTTGATGCCGCCGGTGGCAGACTGGCAGTAGAAGACAATAGTGTCGTAAAAACTGGGACTCGCCTGCGAATTCAGTATGAGTCGGGAAAGATCATTGCAGTCTGGGTTGTCGAATGAATCGAACGATTGAAGAATGAGAATCGCACGCCCGGAGGCCCGAACATTCGTTCGGGCCCAGCGCGCAAAAGGGACGTCGCAAGAGCAGAGCATCCTGGGGCCTGCGGATATGAGTGAGTCAACGGGATCGGTCACGATGATCCTCCACCAACTGATGGCCGGTGATGACGCGGCAGTAACCGCGCTCTGGCAACGATTTCTGCCGAGACTTCTGGCGCTCTCAAGAAAGACACTGGCCGGGCGGCCGCAGCGCATGGCGGATGCGGATGATGCGGTACAGAGTGCTTTTGCCAGTTTCTGGAAGCGCGCGTCCGGAGGCGAATTCGGGGAACCGCTGGACCGGCATGATTTGTGGAACCTGCTGGGTACTATCACGGTACGCAAGTCGCTCCGTCAGGCACGAAAAGAACGTACCGTAAAACGCGGAAGCGGACGTGTGGTGAATGAAGCGGCTTTGCATCGTCCCGACGGGACTCGCGGATCGCTCGATGATGCTGCCGGGCAGTATTCCCCGGCCGAGCTCGATCTGAATTGTTCAGAATTGCTGAGCAGTCTGAGCGAGGAACTGCGCGAAATTGCCGTGCTGAGGCTGCTGGGTTACAGGAATAACGAGATCGCCGAGCAACTGGATTGCACCGAACGAACGATCGAACGAAAGCTCAGTCTGATCCGACAGGACTGGGCGTCCTGGCTTGAGGGATAATTCGGACGCGGCCTTGGTTGAGACTTCCTCGGATTTGCACCCACGTTTGCCGGAATGCGGTTCACTCTGAGTATCTCCCACGCTCTGGCGAGCGTGGCTACACGGATGAATGTCAGGCTGGAAGCCTATCCCGAAGTGTCCGCAGCATGGCGACGTTGCGGCCTGGCAAACGGGATCAGAGCTTCGCGCATTGATTCAGCCGTGGGAAACCGATGTCGAGGAGTGGACGCGAGCGCACGATTCAACACTTCAGCAAGACCGCCCGGAAGTAATGTCAGACCTTCGGTGACCACTGCACTCTGGGCGCCTGTCGATTGTGACCGGGTAAACAGGCTGATGAACGATCCCAGGGTCGTTTGCGACCGCCCACTGGGATTTGTATGCCCCGGCGACTTGCCGGTCAGGTAATAGAACAGTGTCGCTGCGGTCGAATAGATATCCACGGCAGGCTTCGCGTACTTGCTGTTCTGGAATTGTTCCCACGGCATGAAGGCCGGCGTCCCGCGGATTTCGTTGTCTGCGGTCAACTGACTCAGTCCGGCCTGTTCAAAGTTTTTGGCGAGTCCGAAGTCGGCAAGTTTTGCGGAGAGCCGGTTTTTCTCTCGCGCCACCAGAATATTCCGGGGCTTCACATCCCGATGGACAAGCTTCTGCTGGTGGGCATGATCGAGAGCCGCAAGAATCTGGCAGGCAATGCCACAGAACAAACGGATCCTTTGGTCCGCAGCAAGATCCTGCGCGAACTCCTGCACGTCCACTGTCTCGACATACTCCATCACCAGGTAAATCTGGCCGGCAAATTCTCCACCGTCCAGAAAGCGAACGATATGCGGATGGTCCAGCCGGGATAACAGATTCATCTCACGCTGAAACAGTTCAATGGCTCGGCGAGTCGTTCCCTGATTTGGAATGATGGTCTTGATCGCCACACGATCGTTGTGGGCCAGCCGCAGCGCTTCGTAAACGACACCCATGCCGCCTTCGCCCAGCTTGCGCTGAATGGTGTAGCCGGGAATATCGAGCAAGCCCGCCACTTTTGCAGTGGACGCCATGCCGGAAATCGCCGTCGCCTCACTCGGATCAGATTCAGCCAAATTGCCGATGACCGTCGCTTCAAGACTTGCAGCGCGGCAGAAATTCACCAGCAGATCCGACATCCCAATTCGAAGACAATCGCCCGAGTGGATCTCTGCGGTCTTCACAGGTCGCCCATTGACGTGAGTTCCCGATCGGCTGTCCAGGTCCCGGATCCGGCAACCACGATCATCAATCTCAAAGCAGCAGTGTTCTGTGCTGGCGACGAGATCATGCGGCAGAGCCAAACTGGCCTGCACGCTGCGGCCAATCACGTACCGACCGGATGTCCACGAAACAACCATCCCGGTATGCGGGCCCGAGTTCACGACAAGGCGAACGCTGACGGGAGGATTCTGACCTTGATCCGGACGCAGTTTCAGGGGCGGAACCATGTGCGGCTTCATTTACTTCCGTTGACGGTCGATTCAATGTGACGCGGTTCAAACCGACTGTGAGGCACGTCCCTGAAATCGTGCCGCACCGGGTGATACGAAAGCTCTGGGACAGCATTCCAGAATGCCATGTGCCATGCCGTAGTTTTACTATGGGAAGAACTCCACATTGCAATTGGGCAGTGCTAGCTTCAGCGACGCAACTCCGGCCTCAGTAGCCTGTGTTTTCGCGAGGTGCACACGCTTCAAATTGGAAAACTTTTTTATATGTTCCAGACTCGCATCGGTGACAGCGGCGTTGACAATGATAAGTGTCTCCAGCTTCTTCATGCCGACAAGATTGGCAACGCCGGCATCTGAAATGTCGGTTCTTACTCCATGATTGCCCATGGCAAGATATGTCAGGTTCGTCAAACCTTTCATGTGTCCAAGCCCCACGTCGGACGCTCTCGTCCCCAGCATATCGAGGAAGGCCAGAAACTTCATGTCCTTCAAGTTCTGGATTCCATCGTCCGTGACATGGTTCTGGTAATTCGTTCCGATGTCCAGAGTTTCCATTTTCGGACATTCTTTCAAGTAGCCAAGGCAAGCATCATCCAGGTCCGTGTCGTGGCCATTAAAGTGTCGAAGGTTGTTCATTCCCTCGAGAAAAGTGAACTCCGTGAGCTTGTTGCCCGTGGCATTCACAAGGAGTACGGACTTCAAACCGTTTATGATCCTGATGTTCTCGTTTGTGACTGCGTTCCCTCCGGGTAACTTGATTTCGGCGATTTCAAATGGTCCGCCGGGCAATATGCCATCCGGCCCATGAATCTCGATGAGCTTGTCCTCCGCCACGACCTTCAGTATTCCGCTGATACTGAGTACCCAATCCGCCGCCTTTCGGCTGTCACCCACAGGATTCGGCTGTGGTTGAGCCACTTTCACTTTGGCAAGTTCAGCCTTGGCGGTTTCTGCCTCAGCCTTTGCTTTTGCAACTTCGGACTCAGCCTTCACCCTGGCGGCTTCGGCTTCGGCCTTCACCTGGGCAACCTCGGCGTTGTTGGCCTGGTTGCAGCCGACCGAAGCCATGAGGCAGATGAGCACGACTGCGAAAATGCGAATCAGGGGAACGTTCATTGGAAGCCCTTAATAACGACCATTATGATGCGGAAACGCTCGCCAAACATCTATGCTTGCTCTTCAAAACATGATGGCAGACAAGTCACGTTTCGGAGATCCACTGACCCCGCCGGCTTTACGCCTTGTCATTACCCATATCTCTTGTTGGAAATCGCCGTTTCCTTTGAGGAACAACGCTTCCGTCGGGCTTGTCCCGGGCGGAGCGACAACAGAGAAGCAACAACCCCGCTGAGCCCTCAGTCCCTCCCCACTT
>JANNGQ010001001.1:0-3254 GCA_031403975.1 Planctomycetota bacterium | reverse complement strand
GAGATGTTTGGGTCGCTTCGTCGGGGATCCGGCGATCCAGACATTGCCACATCAGAACATTCAAAAGAGGAATCGCCCGAATCAGTGAACCCCAAATATCAAAAGTGACGCCACACTAGCCGCCGGTTCGTCACGATGCTGATCCCGCGCGACGCTAAGTGGCACCAGACCGAGGGCTAGCGCCCAATGGCACTCACTTTGGCGGATTCGCCACAGTGTAGAACAGTCGTCTCAACTGTTCCGCCTGCCACCGGATGAACAATTGGGGACAATTGTTCCACAAAGTGAGTGCCATTGGGCTAACGCCCCGTCGCTGATTGCGCGCGAGCGGTCGTGTCCTCGGAGATGCAGTAGAGATACTTTTTTCCGCGGAGAAAGAGTTCCCTTCCGACGATCGCGGCTGAAGCGGCGAATTCGTCGTCGAGTGTGTTGAGCGCCAGGATTTCCGGGCGATCGTCGTGGCTCACCACGATCGTGTTTCCGTCGAGATCGGTCACATAGACTCGCCCGCCTCCGGCAACCGGCGAAGCGTAAATGTTTCCCACGTTCCCGAGGCGGATCGCGCCGGGCTTGTCGACGCCCGTCACGGTATCGACGCGCGACAGGATCCCCTGATAATGCGACAGAAAATACAGTGAGTCTCCGTAAAGCAGTGGCGACGGAACATAGGGCGTTCCGCGACTGCGGGACCAGGCGACTCGATCCGTTCCCGTGATGTCCCCCTTTGACCCGTCGAGACGAATCGCCAGCAGCGCTTTTTTCTCGTAGCTGCTCCCCGTGAACAGCATTCCTTCAGCGGCCACCGGTGTGGCGACGATGTTGGATGAGAGGCCACCGCATTCCCAGATCACTTGACCTGTGGCCGGGTCATAAGCACGCACGCGATTGGTCCCGGCCACGATCAGCATCGCGCGACCATCATTCTCGACGATAATGGGTGACGACCACGAAGTCTCTTCGTCCCGATCAGCCTTCCAGACATGACTGCCCGTCCGTTTGTCGAACGCAGCAACGAAGCAGGGCCCGTCCTGATCCCAGTTGATGAACACGTTGTCTCCGTGGAGGACGGGCGACGAACTCTCGCCATGCCCGTGCTTGGTCTGCATCTCAGCGAAAGCCATCTGCCATTTTACGTCGCCCTGCATGTCGAGGCAGTACAGCCCATGCGATCCAAAGTACGCGAAGACGTGCGTGCCATCCGTCACGGCTGAGTTCGAAGCGAGACTCCCCGTGTAATGCCCGCCTTCATGAGGCAGCTTTTTGTGAACGGTTTTCTGCCACAGGAACTTTCCATAGCGCCGATCGATCGCGAGCACTACGAACTCATGCCGCTGCGTCACTGGTTCACCGTCGTGAGTTCCCGGAGCCGTGCTGTATTTGGGCGGCAGCAACTCTCCATAAGGAATCGCGGTCGTCAGAAAGATGCGGTCTCCGGACACGATCGGTGTCGAATGCCCCTTCCCGGGCAGAGCCACTTTCCATCGCACATTCTTCGTTTCACTCCATTCGACCGGCGGATCAGACTCCGGCGCAAACCCGGTACCGATCGGCCCTCGCCACTGCGGCCAATCCTGTTCTCCCGCGCGAACCGCACCAACTCCCGCCGAAAGACAGCCGGAAACCAGCACGCTGAAAAACATGAAGTTCTGAATGAATTGGCTCATTTTGGCCACGCCCCTTGTTGCGGTGCTAGGAATCGCGACAGATCTTGTACGCGGTTGACAGTGAAAGTAGATCCTTTCTGCCGGAAAGGATTTTCGCCGCAAGGCGAACCTGCGCGACGTGCAATAGCCAAACTCGGCCGGTTTTGGCGGATCGTATGCACTCAGGTCGCGGCAAGCCGCGAAGTCCTTTCCGGCAGAAAGGACCTACATCGGCAGAGATCCCGTGCTTTGCTGGACAGTTCGCTGTCGCCGAAACAAACGCACTTGAGTACGCTGAAGCGCGTGCTTGTGATAACTCTTTTCCTGGCTCCGATTCCCATGACCTCATTTGCCTTCATAAACGGTACGGTCGTCCTACCCGATGGACTGATCGAAAATGGCATGGTCGTCTGCGATGGCCCACAGATTGTGAGTGTCGGACATCAAAAGAGACAGGCGAAGTCAGTCGAAGTCGTCGATGCCGCCGGAGGTTACATTTCGCCGGGGTTCGTCGACATCCACGTCCATGGAGGAGCCGGCGCGGACTTTATGGACGGAACAGTGGACGCCATCCGGACCGCCTGTGACGCTCACGCCCGGCACGGGACAACAACGATCTTCCCGACCACTACGACTGGAAGCGCCAAGCACATCCTGGCGATGATTGAGGCCTGTTCCGAAGCGCGGAAACGGAAGGGCGCTGCAGCCAGCGTCGCCGGCATCCATCTTTACGGTCCGTACTTTGCCGAAGACAAAGTCGGTTGTCATTCGGCAGACGGCTGCCGGCCACCCAAACTCGATGAGTATCAGAAATACTTCGCGACAAAACTGATTCGCATCGCAACCTGCGCGGCAGAGCTTCCTGGCGCGGCTGAGTTCTATACGATGGCTCGCCGCCATAAGTGCCTGATCACCTGCGGCCATTCGAACTCCAGCTGGGCCGAAATGCAGCGAGCATTCGATGCCGGAATGCGACACGTCGACCACTTCTGGTGCGCAATGAGTTCCGTTCCGTCGATTCGGCAACGGCTCAACGTTCCCATGCAGGGCAGCATGGCCGAGTTTGTGCTGATGAACCCGGAGATGAGCACCGAAGTCATCGCTGACGGATGTCATCTTGCTCCGGAACTGCTGGAGTTTGCATTCCGCATGAAGGGTGCGGCACGACTGTGCCTCGTCACCGACTGCAACCGGGCTCTCGATATGCCGCCTGGCGAGTTTCGGTTCGGTCACTATCGAGAGGGGACAACATTTCGCAGCGATGGTCAGGTCGGCTGGGCAGCCAACGGCAGTCTGGCCAGTTCCGTCAAGGGCATGGACGATATGGTTCGCCACATGAAGCAAAACACTGCGGCGTCGCTGCCCGATGTCATCCGCATGGCCAGCCTGACGCCGGCGGAACGAACGGGCATTGCACGACAGACCGGCAGCCTTGAGCCAGGCAAACGGGCAGACATTCTGGTGCTCGATCGCAATCTGAACGTGCAGCGAGTCTTCGTCAAAGGTCGTGAGATCAAAGCCTTGGATTGCGGCAGCCTGCTGCCGCTTTGATGCTCGCAGCCTGCTGCGGGACTTCGGGGTTGGCGTGATCATGTTCCAGTGCATCATTGC
>JANNGQ010001000.1:0-3123 GCA_031403975.1 Planctomycetota bacterium | reverse complement strand
GTTGGTTCTGACAGTTTCAAATCCTTCACGGCGTTGCGATGCGGTCCGTCGGCTCAGACTCAGGCAGATCTCCTTCATCACCCCGCGCTATTCACTGTTCACCATTTCATCCAGATTCAGAATCAGACTGGTGACTGTGGTCAGCGCCGCCAGTTCGCAGACATCCAGTTGTTCATTCACGCCGGACTCGCCCGCATGGATCAACTGCCGTGCAGCATCCGGGTCTTGCTGATAGGCCTCCAGACTTTGCCGATAACGGCGTTCCAGCAATGTCAGCTCTTCAGCCCGCGGCGTTCGTGCGGTTGCCGTCAGGAAAGCCCGTCGGAGTCGTTGTTCCATTGTGGCTTCCGTGTCGGCCATGAGCTGCTGCGCAAACATGCGGGCAGATTCCACGAATGTCACATCGTTCATGAGTGCCAGTGCCTGCAGCGGCGTGTTGGTCCGGGTTCGCTGCACAATGCACGACTCCCGGGATGCCGCATCCAGAGTCATCATCGTCGGCGGAGCCGATGTGCGTTTCCAGTACGTATAGAGGCTCCGCCGATAGAGATCGGCTCCGTGCGACTGAACGTATTCGGTGTCTGTTGCGATCTCCAGCCAAAGGCCTTCCGGCTGATACGGCTTCACCGACGGTCCTCCGGTTTTTTCGGTCAGAAGTCCACTCACAAACAACGCCTGATCACGAATAGTCTCCGCGGGCAGTCGCTTTCTTGGTCCTCGTGACAGAAGGCGATTTTCCGGGTCGCGCTGAAGGAGTTCGGGGGAGACTCGCGACGACTGCTGCCAAGTGGCACTTGTCACCATCAGTCGCTGAAGAGCCTTGACGTTCCAGCCGCTGCGGACGAATTCTGTAGCGAGCCAGTCCAGCAGTTCCGGATGGCTGGGACTGTCTCCCTGAGACCCGAAATCTTCCGTTGTCCGGACCAGCCCCTGTCCGAACACCTGCTGCCAGAATCGGTTCACTGCAACTCGCGCCGTGAGTGGATGGTCGGGGCTGACAAGCCACTGAGCCAGCCCGAGGCGATCCAGCCGTGCGTTCGGCGGCAACGGTGGGAAGGCGCCCGGGACACCCGGCTCGACTTTCTCACCCGGGTGATCATATTGACCTCGAATCAGGAGGTGTGTCTCACGAGGTACATCCATCTCCTGCATCACCATGACTGTCGCAACGTTCTCTTCAAATATGCGGCGCTGCTTCCGGAGGTCAGCCAGCCGGACATGTGCGTCCCGAATCCCCGCCGCCGCATGATTGTTCAGGAAGTACTGCGACAGTTTCTGCTGCTGCGATGAGGTTCGTGCTTCCATGGGCAGATTCAGGATCTCTGTTACGGTCTGCGGCACTGCGAGCAGCTGAGCCTCCGTCGGCGAAAGATCCCGCTGAAAGATGCACACATCGTCAATGGCTCCGGTGAACAGACTCTGGCCGCCGCCGATGCGGACTGGTTCTGTCGCGGTGGCAAACGTCTGGTTGATTCGATCAAGTCTGACATCCATCGCTACGGGTTCACCATCGATGTAAATCCTGATGCCCCGGGCCAGACGTGAGCCGTCATAGGTCACCGTCAAATGGAACCACTGATTCTGCGGAACGGGCTCGCGGCTCTCCACTCGGACCGAATCGTCCAGCCATCGTTTGACGAGGTTGACCTGCACCTTTCCGTTCCGCAGATGCACGTAGTATCCGGCTCCCTCTTCGACGGGTGTCATGCGCGAGATCAGCGTTCCGTCTGCCCCCGCCGCCTGGATCCACGCCGCAATGCTGAACCTGTCAAAGTAACCGAAGTTGGCGACATCGCCGGCATTAATGAACGACGTTCCATCGAGTTCAGCGGCCCCTCCCGTGAGTCTCGTCACAAACTTTGCCGGAATCACTTCCACCGCGGCCTCCGCATGGCGAATCGCGTCAGTGAGGTTTCCGTCGAACGTGTACTGGCTGATCAACCCTTCGGTCGGCGACCAGTCGATCGATGGCGATTCTGAAAGGCCCGATTCCCATATCGAGCGGGTCGCATCCAGTTCGCCCTGCAAGTCCCTCACAGCAACTTCAGCTGCCGCAATCTCCCGATCCAGTTCCAACAGTTTTGCCTGCTCTTCTGCGAGCGGGGCTTTGATCAACGGAGGTGAATTGCCTTCCTTGATCGCACGACCGTTCTCCGGAATGTTGTTGAAGTAAGCAAACAGCTGATAGAACTCCTTCTGACGCAGCGGATCGTATTTATGATCATGGCATCGCGCGCAGCCCATGGTCAGGCCGAGCCAGACGGTGAATGTCGTATCCACACGATCGACAACGTATTCGACCTGATATTCTTCAGGGATAATTCCGCCTTCGGCATTGCCTCGGTGATTGCGGTTGAACCCCGTGGCGATGCGCTGATCAAGGGTCGGATCCGGAAGGAGATCGCCGGCCAGCTGTTCGATCGTGAACTGATCAAACGCCAGATTCCGGTTGAAGGCATCGATGACCCAGTCCCGCCAGCGCCACATCGAGCGCGGTCCGTCATTCTGGTAACCGCTGGTGTCGGCATAGCGCGCCGCATCCAGCCAGCCGACAGCCATGTGTTCTCCATAGCGCGGCGACGCCAGCAGTCGATCGACGACTTTTTCGTACGCATCGGATGATTCATCTGCAAGGAATGATTCAACCTCTGCAGCAGTGGGAGGCAACCCTGTCAGATTCAGAGTGACTCGACGAATCAGCGTACCGCGGCTCGCGGCTGCGGATGGTTGCAGACCTGCTTCTTCCAGCCGCGAGAGAACAAAATTGTCGATCGGATTTCGACACCAGTCTCCGTCGATCACCGTCGGAGGATCAGAACTCTTTGGTGCGACGAACGCCCAATGTTCTGTCCACTCTGCGCCCTGGCGAATCCATTCCGCCAGCGTCTGAATCTGGGCGTCCGTCAATGTGCGTCCGGATTCTTTCGGCGGCATCCTCTGCTCAGGATCGGATGCAGAGATTCGCTGGTGCAAAAGACTTGCGGCAATGTCACCTGGGACAATCGCCCGATGCCCCGCACGATCCGAGAACACTTCTTCACGACGATCCAGCCGCAAATCGTTGACTCGTTGCTGTTCATCCGGTCCGTGACATTTGAAACAGTTGTCGGAAAGAATCGGGCG
>JANNGQ010000999.1:0-10394 GCA_031403975.1 Planctomycetota bacterium | reverse complement strand
GAACAGTCCGGTGAACAGCAGGAGCAGCAACACCTCGACCGCCACCACGCGACGGCGACTCTGTCGGAAGACTGTAACGATCAGCAACCACGAGCCCCCGACGATGGCACCGACGACCGGGTTCGGTCCCGTCCACGATCCGCTCCAGCTCGAATCCATCACCGTTGCGAACCGAGATGTCTCGCCGAGATACCAGACAACATCGATTGCAACTTCGGCGGGGAGAATCTTCACGGGGTTGATCGTTTACGAATCCGTCGACGGGCTGCTTCTGCGTGATGCAGAACACAAGACTTATCGGATTGAATCGAAAGACATTGAATTCAAACGTCTCCAGCGGAATTCGCTGATGCCGGCCGGTCTGCTTAAGGACGCGAAGCCCGCAGAACTTGCGGACCTGTACAAACATCTGCAGAGCCTATAGCCTGGATCGTACCTCGGCCCGATCGGTGCCGAGCGATTGCCACGGCAGAAATGCTGCAGCCTCACGAGGAACACCGATGTCCAGCCCGAAGTCAGAAACAGTCGTCCGCAGTTCCGGTTCCGGACATGTGCTGATCCTTGCCGGACTTGTGATCGGAATTGTCTGTGGCACCATTGCGAACCGGGTTCAGGCACCGGAAAACGGTGAGACAGGAAAGATGATTGTCTCTGCACTGATCTCGCTTGCCAATCCAATCGGGCAACTGTTCCTGCGCATGATGAAGATGGTCGTTCTGCCTTTGGTATTCTCGGCACTGTTTCTGGCTGTTGTGGATGTCGGTGACTTGAGGAAGCTCGGTAGGATCGGACTGATCACACTTTTCTACACAGCTCTATTGTCAATCTCAGCGGTCATCATCGGAATCACTCTCGTAAACTTCGTCCAGCCGGGTCGAGCGATCTCGTCTGAGACTCAGCAGAAACTCACAGAGGCCGCTGCCGACGATGCGAGTGTGTTCATTGAGAAGGCTAAGGCGGCAAAATCAATCGGACAGACCCTCGTTGATCTGCTTCCGGAGAATCCGCTGCAGGAAATGGTCGGTGCGGTGGACGCATCTTCGAAGGGCAACGGGATGCTGGCAGTCATGATCTTCGCGCTGCTCTTCGGGATCGTTGCCTCGACGATGCAGGAAAAGACTTTGGTGTTAACCGATAGCCTGCGTGGCATTTATGAGATTTCAATGACCATTCTCGGCTGGGCGCTGAAGCTGGCACCGCTTGGAGCCGGCTGTCTGGTGTTTGTCGTGACGGCTCAGATGGGAGCCGACATTCTGAAAGCACTGGCACTGTTTGTCGCCGTTGTGCTGGGCGGCCTGGCAATTCATCTGCTGGTTGTCTATTCAATTGTCCTGAGCGCGTTTGGCCGACGCTCACCGCTGGCTTTCTTTCGCAGTATCACCGACGCGATCTTTGTGGCTTTCAGTACTTCGTCGTCCAGTGCCACGCTTTCAACTTCGCTCAAAGTGGCTGGCGAACAGCTTCACCTTCGACCGGAGACGGCCAACTTTGTGCTGACCGTTGGGGCCACCGGCAACCAGAACGGAACTGCACTGTTTGAAGGAGTCGTGGTACTGTTTCTGGCGCAGGTGTTCAGCGTTGATCTTTCACTTGGTCAGCAGATCACTGTGGTGCTGATGTCTGTGCTTGCCGGCGTCGGAACGGCGGGAGTGCCCGGCGGCTCAATTCCCCTCATCATCGTAGTGCTGAAGTCCGTCGATGTTCCTGAAAGCGGAATCGCCATCATTCTGGGAGTCGACCGATTACTCGACATGTCACGAACGGTGGTGAATGTGGTCGGCGATCTGGTTGTAGCCACGTGCGTGGATGCTGCGGTCAGCAAACAGTCAGTGTCGGAGGGTTGATCCTGTATAGCACTCACTTTGTACTACTTCGACTGTCCTACTGCGACCCCAACGGCCTTGTGCAGTTGGTGAAGCAGATGGAGAGCTAAAAACGCAAATAAAACACGCCACCCATTCTTCCTGCATTCCCGCCGAAGGCGGGAATGCAGGAAGAATGGGTGGCGTTGCGGGGCGTTGCAGGGCTAGCTCTCCATCATCTTCACCATCCAGGCGAGCTGGATGGGGTCGTCAAGAGAATCTGGGACAGTCGAACTACTAACGTTTAAAATCTGCTCAGGGCGGGAAGAATCCATGGCGGGACAGGTGAAACGAAATCAGCAGGATTCACCACAGAGGACGCGGAGAAGTCCCTGTCGGCTCGGCGTTTTCGATCCTCTGCGATCCTCCGCGCCCTCTGCGGTTGAAACAAATCTCGTTTGGGTTGCGGGCGAAGCCCGCGCTGGGAATTCATTGTCATCGGCAGGGGCTGACAGCGTGAGCATCGCGATGATTGATGTGATCCTCCGAGGCGTTGCATGCGGTCTTCTCGCCACGCTTTGACATCGAATCGTTGCGTTTCCGCATCATCGGTGGAAAGATCCCTGCAGCCGCAAATGACCAGATTTAAAGAATTTGTGGTTGAAATACCAATGAAATTGTGTACATCCGGATTGCACGGCCTGCAAAAAAGCCACACGCCGGGTTGAGGCATCAGTTTTGCGGAAATCGGAAACTCAGCATCTCCGAACCGTAATCAAAACTGCTTCAAGTCTCTCCGGGTGAAATTTGAAACTCGCATATCTGACGGAAGTCGCTGCCCTGATGGCGGCTCACAGCCGGTTGTTTATCGAACAACCGGACGAACTGTCGGTTAAGGTAATCGGGGACTATTACATACTCAGTCGAAACCGGTTTAACCGCTGGATGAGGGATCTGAGCGATCTTGAGCAGGGCCTTGACGTTTGTGATCCGCTGCATCTGATCGGCCTCAAGCCATCCAGGGCCGCGGCAAGGACCATTGCCGAACAGATTCTGATCAATGAAATGGTGGCGAGGATCTGGACGGTGCTGTTGATGGCACGTGACCGCTGTCAGAACGTGGACCGCATCCGCCCCGTGGCACACAACGTGTTTCTGGGGCATTTATCTGTACGTCACAAGGCGCTGGGCGTTGTCCTGAGCGACAGCCGCGTCGGTCCGGAAGACCTCGCGAGCATCGACCGCATTCGCAAAGCAACAGAACGCTGGACGGATCTGCTGTGCTGTCCGCTGATGGATGAATTTGAACTGTGGCAGTATGCCTTTAACGAAGACAGAGCCCGAGAATTCCTTGCGGATCGGGTCGACCAGCCAACGCTCAATCACCGCAGCCGCGCATGGGTACTGATTCTGGCAGGGATCAGGAACAGCTTTCCTGATATCGACGGGCTGGCCGCACCGCTGCACGATGATGACCGCAGACTGGCGCGCCTGATGCTGAACAGCTTTCCGGAGGATGCTCCGGAAATGACGTTCTGGATGAGTTCCAAAGTCCGCGAAGCGAAGCGATGCTGACTTCCCGCTAAACGAGCTCCCGCATTGGTTCGCGGACGTCGACCAGGAACTGCGGACGCCCTGTCGGGTCTTCGATCGTCGTACTCATCACGTCGATGCCGAGATTGTGATAGGCGGTACCGACGATCTCCTGCATCTGGACGGGACGGCTGACGGCGTATTCTCCGAGCCGGTTCGTGGCACCGATGGCCTGCCCCGTTCTCATCCCGCCGCCTGCCATCAACGCACAACTCACTTGCGGCCAGTGGTCTCGTCCTGCACCGTCGTTGATTCGCGGTGTGCGACCGAATTCACCCCACACGAGAATTGTCACATCGTTGAGCATTCCGCGTTCTTCCAGATCCAGAACCAAAGCGCTGACAGCCTGGTCCAGTTTAGCGCCGTGGTCTCGCACGAGGTCAAAATTCTTGCCGTGACTGTCCCATCGGCCATACGACAGTGTCACAGAGCGGACTCCGGCTTCGATCAGACGGCGGGCCATCAGGATGTGTTCGTTGCATGTCGGAGCGCCGTCATACTGGAACTGGTACGGCTTGCCGTCGCCGTAGCGTTCACGGACCTCGACGGGTTCTTTGGAGATGTCCAGTGCATCCGCGAGACCGCCGGAGGTGAGTACACCGAACGCAGCCTCGGCGAAGGAATCCATGCCCGTCATAGTGCCTGATGCATCGGCATGTCGCTTGATCTGATCCAGGCCCTGCAGCAGCGACCTGCGGTCTGCCAGCCGTTCCAGCGTGACACCGTTCAGTGTCAGATCTTCCATCCCGTTGCCCTTGGGCTGAAACGGCTGGTATGCGGCGCCCAGGAATCCGGAGGAACCGGGTTCCGACCACGGACCGTGCTGCGTCTTGTCTGCCAAAGCCACGGCCGGCGGGATTCCAGGATCGCGCGGGCCGTACAGTTTTGAAAGCACTGGCCCGATGGCCGGACGACCGCCGAGCGATTCAATATCACGCCGATGCCAGCCGGTGAAACATTGAAAGGCGTCATGGGCTCCTGAACAACCAACAACGGACCTCACCACCACCAGCCGGTCCATGATGGCCGCCAGTTTCGGAAAGCACTCCCCGATCTGAATGCCGGGAACAGCCGTATCAATCGGACTGAACTCGCCGCGAATCTCGCGCGGGGCATCCGTCTTGATTTCCCACATGTCCTGATGCGGAGGCCCGCCTCCAAGAAAGATGTTGATCACTGCCTTGCCTGACCCTGCCTTGGCGTTTCCGGCAAATGCCTCAGCACGCAGGAGCCCGGCGAGATTTGCCCCGCCGATCGCACCCATCGAGAGCCCGCCGATTTTCATGAACTGGCGACGGGACACACCGTCACAGTAGCGGGTCTGTTGTCCCAGAATTGTCAGCATTTGCGTCTCCGGCAGGAGGTGGGAAGAACCGGACTGTCTTCGTTCATCCAGAGCGGACGACGAAGATCGCTTGTTTCAGGTCTGCAGCATTTAGGGGCGGGAAGCTGCAGTTGCTAATAGTGAGGACATCGACACACAGAACCCCTGAAAATTGAAACGAATTTCAAATCGATACAGACAAGCCTGAACCGCAAAAACAGCCAAGTCCAGTAGTAGTCCGGGGTTCCAGAGCCGAATGAGCGTAAAGAACCGACAGCGTCATGTCAAGAAAGGTCGGGTTCTGTGGATTCTGACGGGGTCTGCCGGCCGGACGCGATTTCGTTGAATTCGCCCTGCAAACGTGAAACTGCGCAGCCTGGGGGCAGTCCGGCTTACGGGATCCAGGTTCAATTCTGATCAGCATTGTTGAGTTGAAGGATGCGACATCGTAGATTCCTCGTCCGTGGCGGGTTCGCAGACTCATGAGGCAACGGATTGCTTGCGGGAAAAGCGCAAACAATTGCCTGAGATGGACCGTATGGACCGTACAGGCCGACGGTACAGACGTATGCAGCATTGGCAAGTGAATTCGAAGTTGTGTCCGCCGCAGTAATCCAATTTACATTATTCGACTCCGTCAGCGAAACGATTCGACATGTCACACGAAGCCGTGATTGAGATCCGCAATCTGTCCAAGATTTATCGGGACTTCTGGGGTCGAAAGAAGGTACAAGCCGTCAAGAGTCTCAGCATGGACGTCCATAAGGGCGAAGTTTTCGGCCTGCTCGGGCCAAACGGGTCCGGCAAGACGACGACCCTGAAGATGCTGCTGGGATTGCTGTTCCCGACCTCAGGCGAAATGAAGATCCTGGGTAAGTCCGCGTCAGACGTGTCCAAGAACGAACGGATCGGTTATCTGCCGGAGGAATCGTATCTCTACCGATTTCTGAATGCTGATGAGACGCTCGACTTCTATGGCCGGCTGTTCAAAATGTCGACAGCAGACCGGGTGCGGCGAACAGATGAGTTGATTGAACTGGTGGGACTCGGAAAGGCGCGAAGACGACAGTTGAAAGAATACTCCAAGGGGATGACACGCCGAATCGGACTGGCGCAGGCGTTGATCAATGACCCGGATCTTGTGCTGCTGGACGAACCGACCAGCGGACTCGATCCTATCGGAACTCGCGAAATGAAGGACTTGATTCTGCGACTCAAAGCGCAGGGCAAGACTGTCGTGATGTGCAGCCATCAGCTTGGTGATGTGCAGGACGTCTGCGATCGGATTGCCGTTTTGTTCCAGGGCGAGCTGAAGGTTCTGGGCCGCGTCGATGAACTGCTGGAGATTAAACACGAGACTCAGATTCGCGCTAAGAACCTCAGCGATGAAGCCCTTGCCGAGATCCGGAAAGTCCTGGAAAAGCACAACATCCGGGATGCGCAGGTCAGCAAGCCACGCGCGGATCTGGAAGAGCTGTTCCTGCGAACGGTCCGTGAAAGCGGCGAACGGCCGGGGCGGCGATTCTCGGCTGAAGAAGTCGCTGCTTCCGGAAAGAGCAGTGGGCAGGCCTGACCCTGTCGCAACGGTTGCAGTAACGGAACTCCCCGTCGCCGGCGGGACTGGACATACAGAATTTCTGCACGGGAACAGTCAGACTAGTCGGAATTCGGAATCATGGACTTTGACGTTAGGCCGTTTACGTTCGATGTCTTTTCAGCCTCGGTGCTGGGGTGGCTGTGGATCTCGGGAATCCTGGTCCTGATCGGCATCGGCCTTGCGTTCGTGCTTTCGCTGGCGCGAAACGGAGTTGCCGGTGCAGCAACGTTCGGCAGCGGACTGCTGAGCTATATCAGTGACGTCGCGGCGATTTCCCCGCGGAGAATTGCTGCACTGACAAGTCTGACGCTGAAAGAGGCGATCCGCCGCAAAGCGCTGCTGGTGTTCGTTGTCTTCGCTGTGCTGCTGATGTTTGCAGGGTGGTTTCTGACAGATTCGAATGAACGTCCTGAACTGCAGGTCAGTTTTCACGTGACGTTTCTGCTGACATCAATTGCCTGGCTGATTCTGCCGGCTGTCATGTTTCTGGCGTGTTGGGCATTACCCGAAGACATTCGGATCCGGTCGCTGCACACGGTTGTTACAAAACCAGCCCGGCGCCTCGAAATTGTGATCGGACGGATGCTTGGAATGGGCCTGGTGGCCGTGCTTGTTGTGGCAGTGATGGGCGTGATTGGATATGTCTGGATCATCCGCCTGATTCCTGAATCCAGCCGCAATCAGCTGACCTGCCGGGTACCGATGTTTGGCGCACTCTACTTTTACGATCAGGGCGGCCAGCCGACGCAGAAAGGTCTCAATGTCGGCGACACCTGGACGTATCGGTCGCATATCGCGGGCAACTCCCGAGCTCGGGCCATCTGGCAATTCCCGAATGTGGATGACTCCGCGCTCGTGCCCGGCGAATACCTGCTCGCCGACAAGACTACCAAAGAAACGACTGTCGGTCTGAAACTGGAATGCCGGTTCGAAGCCTTCAGAACTGTTAAGGGATCTGAAAAATCGGCCCTGCAGGGTATCGAGGCACAATACACCCTGACATCGAACCCGCGTGAGGATGCATTCGGACAAATCTCGGCCAGCGAACCGTTGCGGCCATTCGCCGACGCATTGCGCGACGGTCAGTTCAGGACTGCCTCCGAACGACTCAAGGAACTCTCAACCCGGGTCAGAACTCCTCCGCAAGAACTGCAGCCGGCGGATTATGCAGACTATGTAGGATTGGCTTACGGAGTCACAATTGCCGGCGCGGTGCTTGGCGGGCGAAACGACGAACGACTCGGCGAGGTACCCGGACTGTTCGAGGCGGCCGGAGAGGCAGGTGGCGCCATGGTGAAAGCCATGAGGTCGAACCGCGAGAGTGCAGGGGGGCCGCAGGACGCCGCGCCGATTCCATATGCGGCGTTCGCTGACGCACTCGATGCGCTGGTGGTATCGCTGATGACCAATGCTGACTTGCTTCACGAAAGACTGCCGAAACTGGAAGTTCCGATGGACGCCTTCCACATTTCGGAATATCACGAAGGCGCAGCGGAAAACGTTCAGTTCATTCCACGGACCCTGCGGTTTGCTGCAGACTACGAAACCCTGTCGAGATTCCTGGCGTCTGTGATTGAGGAGTGGAACAATTCGGGCAAACTGGCGGAAAACGAAACTCTCAGAACAACACTTGCGGGCGACCTGGCCGGAGGCGCAAAAATCTCGCCGGCCAATGCAGAATTGCTTGTGACGGTACTGCAGGAGCAGATTTCAGCAGGAGCTGTCAGGATTACTGACGGAAAACTGTCCGTGACCGACGGACGACGGTGGTTCACGTTTTTCGATGATCTGATTCGCCGGGATCTGCTGATCTCACAGGATCCTGAGGGTTGGATCATGGAAAAAGATCTGATCCGGGATTTGACGAACCACGGAACTCTGAGACTTGAAGTGTCTTGCCTGAACGAGCAGATGTATCTCGGCATGGCCCGCCCCGACCTCTTCATCCGCAAGCCGGATCGAGCCTTTGCCGTCGGCTATTCGAAGGCTCTGCTGAACATCATGCTGATGCTGTTGCTCATTATTGTTCTGGGAGTCACGGTCAGCTGTACGGTGAAGGGCCCGGTGGCGTTGTTTTTCACTCTGACGTTTTTTATCGTCGGTCAGTTCTTCCACGAATTCATGCTCCGCAAATTGCAGGGCGTTGAAGCAGGCATGGGTACGCTGGAATCAGCCGTGATGATCGCTCAGCACCGAAATCCGCAGATCGGTATGGATGTCTCGGAAACGACTCAGAACGTTCTGAAAGGTGCTGACAAGGGGTTCGAGGGCGTTCTGTGGGGCTTCAGCAAGATTGTGCCGGACTTCAGTGTTTTCAACAGAGGAGCGGCCTACGTGGAAAAAGGCTTCGACGTGCCATTCAACGAAGCGGTCTTGCCTGCGATCATCATTTTTGTCGGTTTCCTGGTCCCCTGCATTTTACTGGCAGGCGCTCTGCTTAAGTTCCGTGAACTGGAGTCGAAATGAGCAGATTCAATTCCCGACAGCGCAAGATGGCATACGGCATTGGCATTGTCCTGCTGCTTGTGCCTGTCGTTTACCTTGGTTTCCCTGCAAAACAGAATGCTGCCGCCGGCGAACAGTCGGGTGGCCTTGGTGTGCTGGCGCGGATGCGTCAGGACTACGACCTCGGTGAAGCCACACTGGGGCAGGTCGATCCGTCCAGTTCCGCCATGAACCTAGTCTTGCTGGGCCTGCGGGGCCCGGCGGCAAGTGTGCTGCATCTGAAAGCGATCGAGTATCAGGAACGCAAACAGTGGGCCAAGCTGAAAGCGACGGTCGATTCCATCATTTTGCTGCAGCCGCACTACGTGCAGATCTGGAAATTTCAGGGCTGGAATCTGGCATACAACGTTTCACGCGAATGGGACAAGGTCGACGATCGTTTTTATTGGGTAAAGGAGGGCATCAAGTTTCTGATCCTGGGTACCGAGCGCAACGCGACCGTGCCGATTCTGTTCCATAACGTGGGCGATTTTATATCATCAAAGATGGGAATCTCGGATGAAAAGAAGTTCTTCAGGGCCTTTTTCAAATCCGATCCGGACCCTAAATTTGAGGGTGCAGCGGACGGAGCGATCAATCCGGGTGGGCTGGACAGTTATTTAGCGGCCAAAGAATGGTTCGTCATTGCCAATTTAAGAGATGACAATGACGGCATTCCTAACAACGTGCGAGGCATGACACATGTCTTCTTCCGTCAGGGCCCGGCCAAGTCACAGTTGAGCTACGCTGAGACACGTTCGAAAGAAGGCGACTTTGACAGTCATCTTTCAGCGTGGGAAGAGGGTTACCGTGAATGGACCGAAGGCTATGGCAAAATGATTTTCCTGGGCCTCGATGATAAGAAGTTTCAGCTGGAATCTACTGAACCGGAACTGATCGCCCTGGCCGAAGAAAACGGAGTCACGGTCACTCAGCAGCGTCGCCTCTGGTCTCAAAACCTGGACATGGTGAACTACCGTCATTGGAAGGACTACGCCCGCGTGGAAAGTAGTCCGGCATCACTGGAGGCTCACAAAGTCTTTTATGCCGCGAAACAGGCTTACAACGGGGGGAGAGGATTTGACAAGGTTGCAGCCGATGGCACGACGGAAGTCTCGGAAGCACAGACGCTCCTTGAATCTGCAATGACTCAGTGGATGGAACTTTCCAGAAAGCCAGACTTTGCCGATATGTATTCTCAGAGCCACTACACTGATGAGGCGCTGTTGATCGTGCAGTACTGGCAGGCAGTTCATCAGCAGAACGGAAAGAGTATTCCCGAGGAGTATCCTCTCAAGGCATTGTGGGACGGACATCCGGAAAAACACATGGAAATGGAACGTCAGTTTCTCACGGAAACCAGGTCCCGACAACTGTAGAGACAGCGTGCAGACTTCAAATTTCCTTTGGCGGGGAGCGGGGAGCGGCTGGGAATTATTTCTCCGGAAGGGGTTGTTGCTGTGAGCCGACCCGTGTTTTTGCCGCTTTCAGCGCGGGGTTTGCCCGTGTTTCCGGGTATCAGCTTCGGAGTGCTGATTGTCGCAGCGAACTGAAGCGTGCGCAAACCTATCAAGGTACTTGCGATCAAGGACCC
>JANNGQ010000998.1:0-2049 GCA_031403975.1 Planctomycetota bacterium | reverse complement strand
CAGAGATCGGGCTGGAGCGTGGTGGTCCTCCTGGCTGGTTTCCTGGCCTTGGCGGGGGGATGTGGAGGCGGAGGGGCCGGGAACGTCGTCGTCGTTGTCCCCCACGACTTCTCCGGACGCTGGACCGTTCAAGGGCGCTCGAAGCACAGACCACAGGTGTCACGGAAGAATCAGAATTCGTCGTCGAACGAGTTCACTTCCAGTCAATGCCCGGACTGTACGTCACCGGCAACTTTTATCGGCCGAAGACCGTCGAGGGAAAACTGCCGACGATCCTGTATCTGTGCGGTCACGGACGAGTCGCAAAGGACGGAGTGAGTTTCGGCAATAAGACGTATTACCAGCATCATGGAGCATGGTTCGCACGAAACGGTTACGCCTGTCTGACGATCGATTCCCTGCAGCTCGGTGAAATTGAGGCCATTCACCACGGCACTTATCGAGAAAATCGCTGGTGGTGGAATTCGCGCGGCTACACACCGGCGGGAGTGGAAGCCTGGAACTGCATTCGCGCTCTGGATTATCTGGAAACTCGTCCGGAAGTTGACGCTGCAAAGCTTGGAGTCACCGGGCGCTCCGGTGGCGGCGCTTACAGCTGGTGGATCGCCGCGCTGGATGAACGGATCGCCTGTGCGGTGCCCGTGGCCGGCATCACCTCATTGCGAGATCACGTCATCACGGGATGCGTCGAAGGCCACTGCGACTGTATGTACATGCTCAACACCTACCGCTGGGACTATGCCACAGTTGCCGCACTTGTCGCACCGAGACCGCTGCTGATTTCCAACACAGACAAGGACACAATCTTTCCTCTGGAAGGCGTTGTCGACATCCATCGTCAGGTGCGTCACATCTACCAGCTGCACAACGCGGCAGACAAGCTCGGCCTGCAGATCACCGAAGGCCCTCATGAGGACACTCAGGAACTGCACATCCATGCCTTCCGTTGGTTCAATCGTTTCCTGAAAAATGACGATTCGATGATTGAGAAACTCGCCGTGAAGTTCTTCGAGCCGGAACAGCTGCGAGTTTTCACCGAACTGCCGACGGGTGAGATCAACACTCGAATTGACGAGACCTTCGTCCCGGTCGCCAGCGCGCCTGCACTCGATGCGATACTTCGAGACAAACAAGGATGGTTTGACCGATCAGTGGCTGAACTGCGGGAGCGATGTTTTCGAGCGTGGCCAGAAGAATCGCCTGACGGCGAACCGAAGTTAGTAACCGGGTCTATACGGGAGCTCAAGCCAACACGGACACTCCCGTCTACGGACATGTCGGTCATCCATTTTCAGAGTCAGCCGGGAGTCGAACTCTCAATTGACGTGGCACATCAAACCGAACACTCGCTTGAGGAATTGACGACAATTGTACTCATTGTGCATGGCGAAAGCGCTGCTGATCATGTGCAGCGTGCTGAAGATCCAGATACTGGCGTTGCTGCGTTTTCTCCGCGCGGAATTGGATCGCACTCATGGAAGGGCGACGAGCAAAAACAAACACAGATCCGGCGACGCTTTCAGCTCATCGGCACGACTGCAGAAGCCATGCGAATCTGGGACATTCGCCGCGCGATGCAGGAGTTGCGCGCTCAGTGTCCGAAGTTGCAGCACCTGATGCTGATGGCAGCCGAGGGCTCAGAATCCCTGGTGCTGCTGGCATCGTTGTTCGAACCGCCCGTGGATGGGATCATTGTCATGAATAACGACCCGGATCGGGAACACCAACCCTCGATTCTCAACCTGACCCGCACGCTTTCACTTGAAACTTTGCCGTTGCTGGCTGCGATGAAATCACCACTCGCGACGTCGACTCCTCGCGGGATGCTGACCGTGCCGCGACCCTGACCCAGTACGCCGCTGGGAGCGGCGACCGTGTTGAATTCCTCCGTCCCTGCAGTCGCTCCGGTACACTCGCGCCCCCGGTTCCAGGGCTCCCATCCGGGAAAGCAGATCCCAGACGCAAGTAGATGGGAATACGATTCTACCGATGCCGATCGGTCATACCCCGCACGAGAGCGATTGAATCGTTTAACGGCAAGCCGCAGGC
>JANNGQ010000997.1:0-3327 GCA_031403975.1 Planctomycetota bacterium | reverse complement strand
TCTTCACGCTGCTGACTTCGGAATGGGTGATTCGCAAACTGAACGGGTTACCGTGATGAACGACACAGGTGCGGGTGCGGCATGACCGTTTCAACAGTCCTTGGTGCCGGAGCAATGGGGACCGCGTGCGCCTGGGTGCTGGCTCAGCAGCCGGATGCCCGAGTCCGTTTGTGGGCTCGCAACGAGACGTTTGCCAGACACATCCAGGAGACTCGCGAAAACAGCCGCCTGCTGCCCCGTGTCCGGCTGCCGGAGAACATTGACGTCACGACCGATGCCGACAGAGCGCTGCGAAACTCGGATGTCGTCGTTGTCTGCGTCCCGACCCGCGGACTGCGAGAGGCGATGGGCCATGTCGCACAATCAATTCCCTCCGCGGCCATGATCGTGAGCGCGATCAAAGGGATCGAAAACGAATCGCTCCTGCGGCCGAGCGAGATTATCCAGGAGATTGCCGGCCAGCGACCTGTGGTCGTCCTTGGAGGCCCGTGTCATGCCGAAGAGATCACTCAGAAAAAACCGGCCAGCATTGTGGCGGCGTGTGAATTTCTTGCGGACGCAGAGCGGATTCAGACACTTATGTCGACTGAGTCACTGCGTGTTTATGCCAACGCGGATCAGAAGGGCGTTGAACTGGCCGGGGCTCTGAAGAACGTGATTGCCATCGCCGCCGGCATTTGTGACGGCCTGGAATTCGGCGACAACGCCAAAGCCGCTTTGTTGACGCGCGGATTGGCCGAAATGGTACGGTTCGGGACCGCAATGGGGGCGACGCTGGAGACATTCTTCGGATTGGCGGGCCTTGGCGATCTCGTCACCACCTGCAACAGCCGGCACAGTCGGAATCGTTTCGTAGGCGAAGGACTCGGCCGCGGCAGGTCATTGGCCGAGATCCAGGAATCCATGAACGCCGTTGCGGAGGGCGTGTTTACGTCACGCAGCGTCAATCAGATCGCGCTTGAACGCGGAATCGAAATGCCCATCGCGCGGCAGGTGTACCGTGTTCTCTTCGAAGGCAAGTCACCGCGCGAAGCCACAGTGGAGCTGATGCAGCGGCCTCTCAAATCGGAATGAGGCAAAACATCGCGGCCTTACGGTTGACCAGCCACTCTGTCGGCTGGGATTCTTCTCACACATCGATGCAAAACCTCAAATCCCGTCGACGGAGCGATTGGCAACGCAGTGAAGCATTTTTGCGATGAAACCTGAGGGAATGGGTTTGTAGCCGGAGTCGTGAGACTTCGGAGTCAGCCGTTCATCTCCGAATTCTCTCGAATCCGGCTACAAGAACCGTTCATGGCGCTGGGGCTGCGGCGTCGTGCCAAGTCCGTGAATCGTCAGATCCCTTGTCTTGTCGCGTTGCTCGGACGCTCCTAGAATCCGGCACACAATTCGCTGAAGGGAGTTCGCCGGAGAGCGATCAATGGTCGCTGTCATTGTGGCGGTGTGAATTGTGTGAATTCTTCCGATTGTCACGTTTATTCGCCAGACGCTTTGGTATTCGGCCGGGTTTTACCGGCAGACTGCGGAAGCTTTAAAACGATGAATGTGAGCCAGCTTGCTGCTGATGGGCAGCACATCAAAGCCAGCCGGAAAACTCGATGTTCCAGGCAATCTGGCGCTAGAGTTGAGTCGGGGGAATCACGGGTCGTTGGTCCATGTTGCCGGTTCACAGGCAGATTCGAAAACGAGGAAGTCGAATGTACGAACGCTTTACAGATCGTGCCCGGAAAGTGATGCAGCTGGCCAACCAGGAGGCTCAGCGCTTCAATCATGAGTACATCGGCACGGAGCACATCCTGCTGGGGCTGGTCAAAGAGGGCTCTGGAGTTGCAGCGAATGTGCTCAAGAATCTTGATGTCGATCTTCGCAAGATCCGCATCGAGGTGGAGAAGATCGTCCAGACTGGTCCCGATATGGTGACGATGGGCAAACTGCCTCAGACGCCCCGCGCTAAGAAGGTGATCGAGTACGCCATGGATGAGGCTCGCAACCTCAACCACAACTACGTCGGCACCGAACATCTGTTGCTCGGACTGCTGAGGGAACAGGAAGGCGTGGCCGCTCAGGTTCTGATGAATCTCGGCATGAAGCTGGAAGATGTGCGCGATGAGGTTCTGAATCTGCTGGGCCACGGGATGGAATCGGCCGAGTCCGGTTCCGAAGAGCGGGGCGGCGGGAATGCAGGTGCCGGCAACGCCGGATCTTCTTCTCAGAAAGGCAGCAGCCGCAGCAAGACTCCGGCCCTTGACAGTTTCGGGCGTGACCTGACAGAACTTGCCAAGCAGAAAAAGCTGGACCCGGTCATTGGCCGTGAGCGGGAAATCGAGCGAGTCATTCAGATCCTCTGCCGTCGCCAGAAAAACAACCCGGTGCTGCTGGGAGAAGCCGGTGTCGGCAAGACGGCGATCGTCGAAGGATTCGCACAGATGGTCGTCGACGGCTCAGTGCCCGACATTCTGGCAGACCGTCGCATCATTGTCCTGGATCTGGCCATGATGGTCGCAGGAACCAAGTACCGTGGTCAGTTCGAGGAGCGCATCAAGGCCGTAATGAACGAAGTGCGGCGCGCGAAAAACACAATCCTGTTCATCGACGAGCTGCATACATTAGTTGGTGCAGGCGGTGCGGAAGGCGCGATTGATGCATCCAATGTTCTCAAGCCGGCGCTCAGCCGCGGCGAAATCCAGTGCATCGGTGCGACAACACTGGATGAATACCGCAAATACATCGAAAAAGACGGAGCCCTCGAACGGCGATTCCAGCAGGTTGTGGTGGAACCGCCGACAGCCAAACAAGCGGTCGAGATTCTGAGAGGACTGCGTGAACGGTACGAAGAACATCACCGCGTGCAGATCACCGACGACGCACTGGAAACTGCCGTTGAAATGTCCAACCGGTACATTACGGCGCGCTGTCTGCCCGACAAGGCCATCGACGTCATCGACGAAGCGGGTGCCCGCGTACGACTGAAGTCGATGGTTCGTCCGCCCGACCTGAAGGAGCTGGAAGAAGAAATTCAACGACTCAACACGGCGAAAGAAGAATCTGTTGCTGAGCAGAAATTTGAAAAGGCGGCGTCGTTTCGTGACCAGGCAGACAAACTCCGCAAGAAGAAGGATCAGCTCACAGAAGAATGGCGTGAAAAGTCCCGCCAGACGGACGGGGTTGTGGACGCCGAGGTCGTGGCCGAAGTCGTCGCCAAGATGACAGGAATTCCGCTGACACGCCTGTCCAGCGAAGATGCCGTTCGACTTCTGCAGATGGAAAGCGAACTCCACAAACGGGTAATCAGTCAGGATCAGGCGATCAGCCAGGTCTGCAAAG
>JANNGQ010000996.1:0-5624 GCA_031403975.1 Planctomycetota bacterium | reverse complement strand
GGAGTCCTGGCGGATACTGCGGGATCATCCGATGCGGCACTCACAAGGCGGTCCGGAATTCCTCTGTTTCGGCAATCCTTTTCCGGTCACACGAGTCCCGGCCACTCTGGCAGCCGTGCGCGATCCGTTGATGTACGAGTCCTGGACGTGCCGAGAAGAACTGGATGCTGAGTTTCCGACTCCGGAGCAACTCGCTGCAAGCCGACCGGTGCGGGATTCCGCGGGCCGGCTGATCTGGAGCTGGAGAAAAGCTCCGCCGGTGACTCAGCACGATGAACGGCGATGGGTGCAACAAGGGCTGATGACAATCGATGAGGCGAATTTTCTGCCGCGGGATGCAGGGCCGGAAGGTCGAATCATTGGCTGGAGCGAATTATCCCCGCAGCGGTCGGAGGGAGCCGGAGACCGAATCGTCGAGATGCACTCGGGAACCGTGTTTTTCAATTCGCACCGCAACCGCTGGGTGATGATTGCAATTGAGCACGCATGGGACAAACGCAGCCCTTCGTACTTGGGGGAAGTGTTCTATTCCGAAGCCAATTCACCTCAAGGTCCGTTCCTGCAGGCACTGAAGATTGCGACTCATCCGAAGCAGAGTTTTTACAACCCATGCCATCATCCGTTCTTCGATCAGGACGACGACCGCACGATCTTCTTCGAAGGCACTTACTGCAACACATTCACTAACTCACCAGCGACACCGCGCTATAACTACAACCAACTGATGTACCGGCTGGACCTCGATGTAGTCCCGATTGTCAATGTGTTTGGCAAAGCTGCCGGACAATAGCGTTTTGACCAGGGTCTGCTGATTACTTAAGAATGCCGCGATGGACTTCCCCGGCGACGTCTGTCAGCCGGAAATCCCGGCCCGCATGGCGGTAGGTCAACCGCTTGTGATCCATCCCCAGAAGATGCAGAAGCGTCGCGTGGACGTCGTGAATGTGCATCGGCTGTTCCACAGCGTAGTAGCCGTATTCATCGGTGGCTCCGTAACGCATTCCGCCGCGAACACCTCCACCCGCCATCCACATCGTAAAGCCCTCGGGATTGTGATCACGTCCGTCGGTCGTTCCTTGAGCTGTCGGCGTCCGTCCGAATTCTCCGCCCCACATGACAAGCGTATCGTTGAGCAGCCCGCGCTGTTTGAGGTCGGTCAACAGCCCGGCAATCGGCTTGTCGACTTCCGCCGCATTCTTCGCATGTCCGGCTCTCAGATCACCGTGTTGATCCCACTGGACGTTGGAATCGCTGTGAGTCACCTGGATGAACCGGACTCCGGCTTCCGAGTATCGACGTGCCATTATGCACTGCCGTGCGAAGTTCTCGGTCACTTTTCCGTCGAGTCCATAGAGTTGCTGAGTCTCCAGTGATTCCTGGGACAGATCCTGTAGTTGCGGCATCTGTGTCTGCATCCGGAACGCAAGTTCGTAGGACTGGATGCGGGCCTCCAGAGCCGACTCGTGCGGGGACAGTGCCAGATGCCGTTCGTTAAGATCCTTCAGCAGATCCAGCTGCAGCCGCTGTGCCGCACGCGACAAGTGCGAATTGGCGATGTACTTCACAGCAGCAGCTGTTGCCGGCTGGCTGGCAACTCCCAGTGGAATCCCCTGATTCGCCGCGGGCAGGAATGCTGATCCCCAGTTGTTCACTCCGCCGTGAGCCAGCGTCGGACAGATCGTGACGAACGATGGCAGGTTGTGGTTTTCCGTCCCGAGTCCATAGCTGACCCAGGCTCCCATGCTGGGCCGTACGAACGAATCGCTGCCGGTATGCAGCTTCAGTGCCGCTCCTCCGTGAGCGGCGTTTGTGCCGTGGACCGAATTGAGAAAACAGATGTCGTCGACGCACTTCCCGACGTGCGGAAACAACGCACTGATGTGTACTCCGCTTTCTCCGTACGGCCGGAAACGCCACGGCGAGCCCAGCAGGTTTCCCGTCGGAGCAAACTGAACCCGCGGCTTCGCAAAGGGCAGGGGCTTCCCATCATGTTCCTGAAGTTTCGGCTTATAATCAAAGGTGTCGACCTGCGATGGGCCTCCTTTCATGAACATGAATATGACGCGCGTCGCCCGCGGTGCAAAATGAAACGGAGTCGCCACTGTGTCCCCTGCCGCCAACGACTCCTGCATCAGCGAAGAAAGTGCAAGGCTTCCAAACCCAACCGAAGCGGATTGAAGCATCAGGCGACGAGTCTGCGGGAATTGCAGCATTGCGATTCTGCTGGAAGATGGCTACGGAAGGGACACGGTACGAATGCAAATTCATCCATGAAGAAGTCTATTCGCATCGTGAGGCCGTCGCCAGACCATGCCCTGAACACCGTCGTTCGAGCAATCTGTATCTACCCGATGTCGTCCAGAAAGAAGTTCTCGGGCCGCGGAACTATCGCAGAACGTTCAGCAGATTGTTGCGGTCGTCCGTCCACAATACAGTGCGACTGGCTTGAGGCGACTTGTCCGGACCGAACGCGGATTCCAGTACAGAAGACTCGCGCGACAGAATCATCCACACGGACGCCAATGCCACTCCACCGTCGGCGTTGGATTCGCAAGTCTCGGCTCTCGCCTGCATTCCGGATTCTTCACTCAGTGCGCGAACCACCGGTTCAAGATCGAAGTAGCTGTTGGATATGTGAACGGCAAGCACACCGTGGGGGTTGAGATGCCTACTATAAATCTGCATCGCTTCGGAGGTCAGCAGGTGGACCGGAATCGCATCGCCCGAGAATGCATCCAGTACGAGGACGTCAAACTGCTGATCCGGTTCACGATCCAGCACCAATCGCGCATCACCCGGGACAACGCTGACAGTGCTTGCGCAGTCGGAGAGAAACGTGAAATGCTCATTCGCAAGGCTGATAACATCCGGGTTGATTTCATAGAACCGCAGACTGTCGCCTGCGCGACCATACAAGGCCAAGGTTCCTGCTCCAAGTCCCACAACACCGATGTGACGAGGCGCTCCGGTCGAATGCCGCAGCAGCCGACCGACGCCGGACGAATGTGAATAGTACGTTGACGGCTGCCGACGACCTGCTTCATCACAAAACTGACGACCATGAACGACTCGTCCGTGGACCATGTCCCGCACGGGCCGACCGGTCGGTCTGTCGACGTCGTCTTCGACGCGCAGCACACCGTAGAAATTGCGCTCCACAGCACGAGTCGAAACTGAATGATGCGTGAAGATTACGAAATACAGCAGCAGCAGCCCGGAGAGTCCAGTCCCGAATGTCAGCGAAACACTTCCTGGCACCGCCTTCTGGAATTGTCGATCATCCCGTAGCCAGGTTCCGGCGCAGATCAGAAGGCATGTAAAGATCGCCAGTGGTAACTCGCAGTAACCTCGGAAAACCAACGGCGCAATCAGTCCGACAAACAGCCCTCCAGCTGCGCCGCCCGCAGAAATCGTAAGGTAGAACGTTGTCAGTCGGCGCGGCGAGGGTTTTAGTTGCACAAGTTCACCGTGGCACAGCATGCAGACGGCAAACAGATTGCTGAACAGCACGATGATCTGAAACACAACTCCGAAATTGCCTCCCTGCGCCATTATGACGGCTGTCACTGTCAGGCTAAGCGCCGTAATCAGCGTTACGATACGGCGGTTGTAGAACCGATCTGATTCGAACGTCAGAATAAAACTCAGTAGGTATAGTGTCAGCGGAACTATCCAAAGGAACGGCACAACGGCGATGTCCATGCAGACTTCGTTGGTCGTGGCGAGCAGCATCACCGACGGCAGCATTGCGAGCATGAACCAACGGACAGATTTGAGTGGGTCTTCGTCTGGATTGCTTTCAGCAAAATCGATCTCGCATACCGCGATCGGGCACTTGACGGCGGTTGTCCAGCCACACAGCAGGCAGGCCAGAGCAAAAACCACGAACAGCACAGACCAGAGCCATGCCTGAGTCGTCGAAGAGAACACCGGTTCGAACAAAAAGGGATATGACACGAGTGCCAACAGAGATCCGACATTGGAAAGTGCATACAACCGGTATGGCGAAACGCCCGTACAGGCCTTACTAAACCATTGTTGAAGTAACGGGCCAGTGGACGAAAGCAGAAAATAGGGCATCCCGACCGTGCACATCAGCAACAGCGCGATACGCAGTCCCGGGGCTTCTTCGCCGGTCGGTTTCCATCCGACATCGGGAATAATTGGCAATGAAAACGCGGCTACGGTGAGCAGGACGGCATGGACACATGCCTGTTTCGAAGTACTGCTCAGTTTAGAGAGCAGATGAGCATACGCATAACCACAGAAGAGTAATAGCTGGAACACCAGCATACACATTGTCCAGACCGCGGGAGTTCCGCCGAACCACGGCAGAATGAACTTAGCCAACAGCGGCTGAACCTGAAACAGCAGAAACGCGCTCGTGAAGACTGTGATAGCAAAGAGTAGTGTGCGACTGCTTTGTGTGTGGCGGGACTGCATGGAAGATGCCTGGCTGTGCGCTGACCTGAGTGAATTCCGAGGCGGACTGCGCAAGCGCGACTTCGGTCAAAGGGCTCACGATGGAGAAGAGCCTAGCTTTGGAAACTCATCCGCGCGGGAAAAACCACATTGTCAAGGCGAGTGCAGAGTATTATCGATCAGGCAATTCCCTCCAGGGCTGCTGCAGGTTGAAGAGCGACGTCCCAGCGAACTGACGCCCACCGATTGCCTTGAATTCTATTGAAACTGACGATCTGTCCGGTTGTGCTGGTCCCGAAGAGTCCGAGGGTCAAAGTACTTCTGCGGTGTGGTGAATATTACACGTATCCGCGTTTCAGCGTGGCAGAGTTGCCGGCATGGTCAACTTTGTGCAGGATTTCGAACGCACCAGAAAAGTCGCCCTTTTTATCTCCCGGCGTGCCTCGATCCCGAACTTCGCCCACTTCCTTGATCGAGAAGGGACATCGGGAAAGCCATGAAACACATGACGACAGATTCTCCACAGCGTTGAACGGCAGAGTGTTCTTTTATGTTGAGTGACATACTTCGCCGGTACTCGGTGTCATTCCAGAGCGGAACCCTGCTGCTACTGGGGCTGGTGACATTCTGGTCGTCCCTGAGCTTTGAATTCGTCAACTGGGACGATCCAGCCTACGTCGAGCACAATGACCTGATCAAGAGTTGGTCGCCCAGCAATCTCAAGGGAATCTTTACCAATGTGGTGACGCGCAATTATGCTCCACTTACGATATTCACTTTTCTGATTGACTACTCGCTGTGGGGCATGAACCCCGGCGGTTATCACGCGACCAACGTGCTGCTGCACTTGATCAACGGTGTTCTGGTTTTTCTGCTGCTGCGTCGGCTGACCGGGAATCCGTTTGTCGCGTGGCTTTCCGCGGGGTTGTTTCTGATTCATCCTGTTCAGATCGAAAGTGTCGTCTGGATTTCCTCCCGCAAAGGGTTGCTGGCGTCACTGTTCATGCTATGGGCTCTGCAGGTGCGAATGCGTCCGGAGCCCGAGTCGAAGCACGATTTCGGCTACATCCTCCTGCTGTTCGCAGCGCTTATGGCGAAGGCTCATGCGGTCGTCCTTCCTCCGATTGTGCTGCTATACGACCTTTTTGTGCGCAGGCAGAGCCTTGCGGCGGCGCTGCCGCGTCAGGCCATCCCGGGTTTGC
>JANNGQ010000995.1:0-2656 GCA_031403975.1 Planctomycetota bacterium | reverse complement strand
AACGCAACGAGGCCAGGTACTCCCGACAAGCCTCGTCGTCGACAAACCGCCGCTCAAACTCCATCAGCGTCCCAGGATAGTCTTCCGCCATGCCGAAACACTACAGGTTGGGGCAGGTGGAGTCAAGTAAATACCTCTATTGTGGAATGAGCAGCGTGTAACAGAACTTCCGAGCCGCCGGTTTTTCTGCCGTACATCAATGGTGCAGGAATCAGGGCCTCAGCCAATCGTCGCGATGGCTGGCAACAAACGCGTCGTCGACGAGATGTGGATACGCCTCGGTCACGCGGTCGATTTCGGCGAGCTGTCCGGGACTGAGACATTCCGCTTCGTCGAGGCACCAGGTTCCCTCCATCAACCCCTGGCGGCGGAGGATTTCATGAATTCCGGCGATGCAGCCTCGGAAGCCGTTCGCCGCGTCAAAGAGTGCGGCATTGCAGTCCGTAATTTCAATGCCCAGTCGCAGAAGCTCTGTTGTCGCCGGCTCGTTGCGGCACCGATCCAGCAGCCCCACAGCGCTGTGCGTCCACACGGACCAGTGTCCAAGCAGACCGCCCGCGAATCGCACTTGCTTCTTTGCGATCGCATACGGCGTGATCAGGTCGGCCACGATATTGTCATCGTTGCCGGTATACAGGGCGATGTCATCACGACCGGACTCTGCCACGGCACGGATCACGTCCAGTGTCCGGTAACGGTCGAACGCCGCGATCTTGATGGCAACGACGGACTCGATTTCAGCGAATCGCAGCCAGAATGAATACGGCAGGACTCGCCCTCCGACAGCCGGCTGCAGATAGAAGCCAAAAACCGGAATGACGCTGCCGACGGCCCGGACATGCGCGATCAGTTCGTCTTCATTCGCAGAGCGCATCGCTCCAAGGTTCACCAGGCCAGCGTGATAACCCAGTCGGCGGAGTGTTTCCGCTTCGCTGACCGCCTGTCGCGTTTCTCCGCAAATACCGCCGATCCTTACAAGAGGACGGACCGATCGATCCATTTCTTCCGCGGCCAGTGCGAGCACCGGCTCAAATAACCCGAACCGCGGATCACGAACTGCAAACTGTGTCGTGTGAACACCAATTGCCAGCCCGCCGGCACCGGCAGCAATGTAGTACCGTGACAGCGCCCGCTGATGTCGCTCATCCAGTCGTCGATTACTCGTCAATGCGAGCGGATGAGCGGGAATGACGAGGCCGCGATGCAGTTCAGCCCGAAAATCAGAATGTGCCATCGTGCGTCTCGAAATGGGTCGGTTTGCCAAGAGAAGGTCCGCCCGAACGTACCCAGTCGGCGGTCAACCGAATCATCTCTTCGAGCGATACTGAAACATCACCAAACCATTCAAACGACTTCGCCGAATCAGAAAGCCATGCGAGGTCGCCCTCAGATCCTGTGATCACTGGACTGAGTCCGAAGAGTTCTCCAAACTGACGGGCCAGCCAACGAACAGAAATGCACTCGCGTCCAGTGACGTTCAGCACCGCGGGGGGAATGGTCGTGCGGGCCAGGCTCTGCAGCGCGCGCGCGTTGGCATCACCCTGCCAGATGACATTGACGAAGCCCATCGTCACATCGACGGGCAGTCCCTGCCATACGTTTGTGGCTACGTCGTGGAGGATTCCGTAACGCAGTTCAACAGCATAGTTGAGACGGCAGATCAGCATAGGTACCCCGAGCTTCGTTGAATAATGACTGAAGACCCGTTCGCGCCCGATACATGAGTATGCATATTCACCGGGCGGATTAAGGACGTCTTCTTCGCATGACCCCTTGCCCGTCGCCGACGTCAGCGGGTATACGCATCCTGTGGAAAAAACGACGATCCGCGACCGGGAGAATCGCTGCGCGACGATCGACGGCACGACACAGTTGACCATCCAGGTGAATTCCGGATGATCACTCGTTCCGAACTTCTGTCCGGCCATGAAGATGACATTCTCTGCGCAGGGAAGCCCTGCCACGGCATTCGGATCAAGCAGATCGCAGGCCATTGTGCGGACGCCGTGGCGCTCCAGCTCGGCCCGAGAAGACGGGGACGAAAATCGGGAGACGGCAATGACTTCACATCCGGGGCGCAGCGCACGCCGCGCCATGCGCGCCAGAGTCGGCCCCATTTTGCCGCCGGCACCGAGCACAAGCACATCGCCCGGCAATTCACGAAACACATCTGCAACCCCGGCGGTGGGGCGACTCAGCCTCTCTTCGAGTTCGTCAACGTTCATGTTTGTTCCTTGTCAGGAGTCCTTGTGGTTGTCGACGCAATCCGGGCAACAGAATATGCAGAGATCGATCGGCAATCGCGACGCACGGGAAGGGTCTGTCGACGACTCATAAAGTTGGTTCATCGTGAAATGAAGTGCGCGGAATGAGGACTGTTGTTGAAACCGCGAATGGACGCGAATTTACGCGAATAGTTGCAGTGATCCAGCGTCGCTTCGTTTCGAATTGCTTTTGAACCGGCGCAGGCCCAGAAGTCACGGCCCGAAAACATGTCATTTTCCCTGTTGTTTTACAAGACTATTCGCGTCCATTCGCGTCCATTCGCGGTTCAGATCTGCTTTCTCTCGACGCTTCCAAAGGTGCTGACGTGCGAATCCGGACTCAGTTCGTCTTCACCGAATAATTCGCAGGATTCTGTGCCGCGCACTTCATT
>JANNGQ010000994.1:0-11089 GCA_031403975.1 Planctomycetota bacterium | reverse complement strand
ATCTGTCGATCCGTCGTCCACCAGAATGATCTGATAGCTCGTGACCGACGAACACACTCCGGCCAGCAGTTCAACAATCAGCTGGTTAAGACTCTCGCACTCATTGAACACGGGTACCACGACCGTCAGTGTCTGTGCGGCGGTATCGGGTGAAGCGTGAGTGTGAGGCATAGTCAGAATCAGTACAGGATGGATATTACTCCGGTACCGGTTTCCTTGGTCGCTGAGTCGAAGTGGATTCGGCCGGAGGAGCGGCGAAGACGGCTCGTTCCCGCAGCGCTTCAGCGGAAATGAGATGCACGAGTTCCTGTCCAAGCCGGTCCATCTCCATCACGACGGCGTCGACGCGACCGGCGAGAAACAGGTAACTCGCCATCGCAGGAATTGCGATAGCCAGACCAGCAGCCGTCGAGAGCAGCGCGAGAGCGATTCCGTTTGCCAGCGACTGTGTCTGGCCCATCGCACCGGCCACCGCAATGTCGTTGAACGACTGAATGATCCCGACAACCGTGCCCAGCAGCCCGATCAACGGGCTGAGCGTCGACACACCGCTCAGAATTCGCAGGCCCTTCTTGAGCTGAGCAACCTGACGCTCACCGCCATCAATGACGGCCTGTTCAACTTCGACGCTCGGACGGCCCCACTTGCGGACACCGTGCAGAAACATGTCGGCCATCGGACTCTCGTTCTGCTGGCACACCGCGATGGCTTCCGCCTTATCCATCCTCCCGGCACGGAGGTGCATCAGAAAACGTTCCACAAAAGCTTTCGGAATGACTCGTCGACGTCGCAATACAAACAGACGATCCACAACCGACCAGACAGCAATGACCGATGTGACGATGAACGCGATCGTGATCGGGCGGCCCATCGCTTCGGCAATACCCATCGGGTCCATCGGGATGCCCGGCTTTGCGGCTTCGCCATCCTGCACTGGCGCCGCACCATTCGCCGCCGGAGCACTATCCGTGTCCGGGCCTGCCGGTCTCGTCGCGGTGGCGTCCTGGGCCAGCGACTGACCTGTCAGCAGCAGCCCGACAAGAACAACGACCATCACAATGATTCGCGCCGGCGTCGACATGCAGATTTGAGATTTGAGATTTGAGATTTGAAACCCCGGAAAGGCGGACGTGTGTGGAGATGATAACCCATGGTGAGATCTGCGTTCACCAACCCGAAGCGTCAGCGAGGGCTTCCCTGCGGTCTGCCAACGGCGGCAAGCCCTCGCTGACGCTTCGGATTACAAAGCGAATACCATTTAACTACTGCCCGGCAGCGCCAAGTTTTTTCAGTTCTTCCTGAGCCCTGGCTGCGAACTCGGACTGCGGAAACGTTGCCACCAGATCCCTGAAGTCTCTGATGGCGGCGGCATTCCGCTGTAGCTGAGCCTCGCACGCGGCGGCCTGAAAGAGCGCCTGAGCTCTCAGTTCATCGTAACTGTAACTGAGATAGACTTTGAAGTATTCCTTCACGGCCTCGTCCAGTTCCGCCTGCATCATCCACGATTCTGCGATCAGGAACTGACAACGAGCTGCCGTTTCAGTCCCTTCAGCTTCGATGTCTGCCGTTACCAGGCCGAAATACTGACGAGCTTTCGCAAAGTCCGGCGGAGCCTGTTGTTTCCAGCGACGGCCCTGAATGTCGTTCATCTGAAATGTAAACCGTGACTGACCACTGCGCTGCTTCAGATCGGCCTCAAGCACGTCAATCTGATCATACTGTTTCTGAGCCAGCGCAGTTTCCGCGAGCAATACCCAGACCCGGTCAGTCCAGTCATCGACGGGAACAGTTCCGGCAATAATCTCCTGCCGAAGCGGCTCCAGAACCGTCGCGGCTTTCCCTGCATCAGAGAGCTGCAGCAGTGCGTCACCTGCAAACTGACGCACCTGCGGAGTCAGCGGGCTGGGCGCATAATCCGCAAGAAACTGCTCCGTCGCCATCAATGCAGACTGCCAATTCCGGCCCGCCGCCTGGATCTCGATGACATGGAACAATGCCCGCTCTTTTTCCGCTGCGGCATAGCGGGCGTCAGCCACGATCGCCGCCATTTCTTTCAGCGAGGCATCCAGTTGTCCTGCATCCATCTGGCTTTCGGCGAGCGACAGCCGAGCCTGTCCGGCAAACGGGCTGTCCGGAAACCTCTCGACCAGTCTGCGATGGATTTCATCCGACCGGTTGAATCGCTTTGCCGATACATTCAGCCAGGCCCATTCATCAAGGACTTTGTCGGCTTCCGTTGCATCAGGAAACCGTGTGGCAAGGGCTTCCCACGCTTTGTCGGCGTCGTCGACCCGTTGGAGTTTCTCCAGCATTCGCGCTGTCTGGCGTCCGGCGTCAAAGGCGAATTGCAGCGGTGGCGTCGACTCGGCACCTGTGACGGCCGGCGGCTGATTTTTGGTCAGCCGCTCAAATACGGAAGCGTAGGCCGTTGCGGTTCTCTCAGCGTTACCCTGTTCTTCAATGCTGCGAGCCTGCATGAACACGGACTGAGCCAGGTCTTCCGAATCCGGAAAATCCTGAATCAGGGTTGTAAACGACTTCTCAGCGTCGGCAAAGTTTTGCCCCTTGAACTGACTCCAGGCAACTCCTGCAAATCCAGCTTCGCGCACGGCGGCGTCTTTCGAATTGCCGGCAGCAATCGCGAAAATCCGGGCGGCGTCGTCGGCTGCATTCTGTTCCATTGCCGCGTCCGCCGCCTGCAGGACTGCGGTCCAGGTCTGCGGTTCATCCGGGTGTGAAGCCACGAGCTGTCTGAGACTCTCAGTCGCTTCGGACAGCCGCCTGAGATGACTTAATGCCACGGCCCGCGCAGCGGCGACATCCGCTTTTTGTTTTGCATCCCTGGCATGCGGCAGAAATCCGTCGGCGAACTTCAGCACGTTGTCGAACTGTTTCAGTTCAAGGCTGCTGACCGCCGCAAGCGCCAAAGCGCCCTGCATCTCGCCCCGCGCATCGTCTTTCAGGACGTTGGTCATCAGCGACGCCTGCTGCACAACCTGATCGTGTTTTTTCCCCTTGTATAAGGCCCGCACCAGATAGTACCGACCGACGGCGACGACACGATCCTCCGAATCGGCGGACTCACCTGCCGCACGCTGCAAAGTCTCTGTAGCCTTGTCGACATCACCTCGTGACAGCAACAACCGTCCCAGCAGAATCTGCTCCCGCGGCTGCGCTGCGACTGCAGGAAATTCTTTCTTCATTCGGCTCCAGAGTCGTTCGGCTTTTTCCGCGTTGTTCAGTTCCAGGTGCAGTTCGGATGCATTGAACAGGCACTCCGCCGTGCGATTGGAAGCCGGCCAGCGGTCGGCAATGTCTTCATACAATTGGGCGGCAAGTGGTTTTGCATCCACCGCACGCTCCATCTGAGCATGTTGAAACAGGATATCGGTGGCGAGTGGCGAATCGCCGGCCGCCTTCAATGCTTCAGCGAACACCTGTCGTGATTCGTCTGTGCGGCCCAGTTCCTTCAATGACATCGCCGTCATCAGGATCGCCTGAGCCGCGCTGGGTGATTCTGTCGGTACGGCCCGGAACCGGGGCAGTGCTTTCTCGAATTCGTTCGTCCGATACCATGACATTCCGGCCGCAAGACTGGCTGACGGGACGAGCGAGCTTGTGGCATGATTCGCAATCAACTGCTCGTACGTCGCCGCGGCTTCCTTGTACTGCTCAGCCGCGAAATGAATTGCGCCGATGCGATTGAGCGCCCGAGGAGCGAGGGGAGATTCCTGCTCCCCGGCGACGGCCTTGAACTGTTCCAGAGCTTCCGGAGTGCGTTTCATGCCTTCAAATGCCCGGCCCAGACTCAGCCTTGCATCCGCCAGAATCGCAGCGGTCGTGTGGTTCTGTACCAATGCAGACAGTGTGGCTTCGGCCTTCTGCCATTGCTCCGTCGCGACATACGAATCGCCGAGAAATAACTTCGCCCAGTCACCAAGCGCGTGGCCGGAGTGCTTGTCGAGATATGTCGAGAGTTGCTCAATCGCCGCCGGATAGTCGCGAAGATAATAGCTGCATTCGCCCAGCCGGTAGCGAGCGTCCGCCGCATTCTTGCCGTCCGGTTCAACCTTCAGAAACGCCGTGAACAGCTCTCTGGCCGGCGCGTATTGTTCGAGTGAGTTCAGAGACAGAGCGCCATACAGCCGCGCAATGTTGGCGCGGGGATGCTCGGGGAAATCTTTCAGGAACTGCCCGAATGTCTCCGCCGACTGGTCGTAGCGCTGGCTGCGGTACAGACCCACTCCCAGATTGAAATCATCGCCGGCCTTGTCGGCGAATGCAGCGTCCGTTGTCAGCCACAACACTGTCACAAGCAACAGGAAATGATTTCGCATGACAGTCACACAGTCGAAGTTCTCAGACCAGATCATCCGTGTCATGTCGTATCCAACGGCCTTCCGAAGCCGTCGCCAACGAGCCGGTGCATTGTGCAGCAGAATACAGACCGTCGAGTCAGCATATTACGCGCACGGCCTGGGATTCCGAAGTGACCATGTGTTCAATTTGCCGTTACAGCCAATCCGCAGCGTGCGATTTCCGCACTCAAAATTGACTCAGAGCCATTGAGCGAGGTATCCTTTTGTCGATCTTCCTTCCATAGCCCCGGCGCTTCGTCGACCGGCATTCAGTTGCAATGTCGGCAAATCCCTGCTGACTGAAGTCCCGGCCCGCCGGGAGTCAACAGTAAATCTCACCCATTCCTCCCCGCCTGCCCGAGGAAACTGTCATGCTTCGAATCAACGCTGGTCGTTCGTCCGCCTATTGCGACGGGCACTCCCGACGGAGTTTTGTCCAGCTCGGTGTTGCCGGAATGGCATCCGTCGGACTTCCGCAGATACTCGCCGCGAAGGAGCAGTCCGCAGAGCAGGGCAGGGCGAAGAAGAATACTTCGGTCATTCTGCTATGGCTAGACGGCGGACCGGGACACATGGACACATACGACCTGAAGCCGGAAGCTCCGGCCGAGTACCGTGGGATCTGGAAGCCGATCCCGACCAATGTTCCCGGCTTCGAAATCACAGAGCTGTTTCCGTTGCAGGCGAAGATCGCCGACAAGTTTTCCGTCGTCCGTTCTCTGCATCATGACACCGGTGATCATTTCACGGGCGGACATTGGATGCTGACCGGTCGAGGCGGTGTCAGCGGTGCTGCAACCAAGGGCAAGTACCCCTTCATTGGTTCCATCGCGACGAAAGTCCTGGGGCCACGACAACCGGGTATGCCGGCTCATGTGGCTGTTCCATACGGCATGAGCATCGGACTTCGGCCCGGTTACTTTGGCGGGAACTATCTGGGAGTTCATCACAATCCCTTTGAGACTGAAGGCGACCCGAATGCAGACAACTTCCAGGTCCGCAACATCGGACTCGCACAGGACCTGGCACTCGATCGTCTGAATGACAGGCGAGCTCTGCTGACCTCCATCGACGTTCTGCGGCGTGATGCCGACAAGTCCGGAATGTTTGAATCGATGGACAAATTCGACCGCGCGGCCTTTGACATGGTGACGGGCTCAAAAACTCGCGAGGCTTTCAATCTGTCCGGGGAAGACTCGGCACTTCGAGATCGCTACGGACGTCATTCGTGGGGTCAGAGCACTTTGCTGGCTCGTCGCCTTGTTGAAGCGGGCACGACGTTCGTCTCATGTCACTTCGGCGGCTGGGACCACCACTGGGATCTGAAAACCGGAATGGAGAATTATCTGCCGAAGATCGACCAGCTCGTCTACGGCCTGCTGACCGATCTTTCTGAACGTGGCCTGCTGGATCAGGTGATGGTCGTTCTCTGCGGCGAATTCAGCCGCACACCCCGCATGAACAACGGCGGCAACGGAGGACCTCCGCTGAGCATGGGCACACCTGGCCGGGATCATTGGGGCAATTCAATGTTCTGCTTCCTCGCTGGCGGTGGCATTCAGGGAGGCCGCATCATCGGCTCCACTGATCACCTCGGCGAAGCGCCGCTCGAACAGCCTCTGAGGCCGGGTGATATCCATCACACGATCTACCACATCCTAGGCGTGGATCCGTCGCTGAATTTTCTGGATCACTCCGGCAGACCCGTGGCAGCAGTGGATCACGGGGCGGTGATTGATGGTTTGTTCTGATGCACTGACTCGAAACAAGAGACTTCAGCGTTGCCCTTCTGATAGAGTCGCGTAAGAATTTCCGCATGATTCGACCTGACGATGATCGTCGGCGATTTGCGCAGTGCCTGGAGAGTTTTGGATGACGACCGCTGATCGAATACTTGACGAGGCATTGTTGTTGCCTCAAGACGCTCGGGCCGAAATGGCACGCCGGCTTTTGATAAGCTTGGAAACGGACTCGACGGAGGACGGTGCCGAGAGCGAGTTTGTTTCCGAAGTGCTCCGCAGGCGTGATTCGATTCGCTGCGGAACGGCACTCGCATCCGACTGGGACGAGACTCTTCAGCGTGTTCGCCAAGCTCTGAATTCGACGCCTCAATGAAGATTCGAATCCACGAGGATGCGGAGCAGGAACTGCTTGAGGCCGCACAGTGGTACGAGCACCGACGATGTGGGCTGGGCAGCGAGTTTCTGGCGTCCGCTGATGAAATCCTCCAGCGGCTGAGAAGCGGAATCGGTGCAGCTCCTCAGTACGAATTGACACCCGAGTTTCCCGAGATCCGGAGGATCGTACTGACTAGGTTCCCGTATGTCATCGTGTTCGAATCGACCGATGAGGGCCCCCTGGTCCTTGCGATCTCCCACGCACGCCAGGAGCCGAAGTATTGGCTGCACCGCCGCGGGCAGTGAGCCAAACCGCGCAATCGGGACCTTGCCGTTCCCTCGATACGGGAATTCCGGCTGACGAAGCAGTCGCAGAGAGTCGAATGGTCAACTGGAGACGGATGACCGTCTGCGACACGGAGAAACTGGGCAGGAATCCTGCGAGGATGCCACGTTGCGGAGGAAAACAGTGTCGAATTACTCCTGACGCTGGCTACGATCCATCCGTCGGCCGGGGCTGAATCCGGCGCGGACATGTTCGTCCGGATGTCTTTTACATGGAGAAGCGAAGTGAAAAAGTTTGTTCCAGTGCTGCTGACCGGTGGGTTGGCAGTGTCGATCGCGGGGTGTGCTGAAGAATCAACTCCCGTCACGACGAATGCGTTTGCGAATCCGCCGGCAGCCGAAAAAGCCGTCGATGGAATTCTTGTGTCGCTGCGTGTTCCGAATATGACGTGAGGCGGCTGCGCCGCCTCCGTGCGAGGCGATCTGGCGAAAATTGACGGAATCACCGACATCAAAACTGACCCCACCAAACAGGTCTGCAGTTTTGTCGTCACCAATCCGGGTCTGGACTACAAGGCGAAGCTCGACGAATTCGCCAAAACCAACTCTCACCTGGAGGATTACTCGGTGATGTGACGTTGGTTCTGCCACCGTCCGGATGAACTCTGGAAGTGCCAAAAGCAGAAGCCCGGCTGCATTCGACAGTCCGGGCTCTGTTGTTTTGCTTTCGGTGGAATAGCGCTGGCCCCATGGCACCCACTTTGTAACCCGACGCATCCGCGAGTGCCTTGGTTGTGTCTTCACGCGACGCGGAATTTATTTCGCTGACGCTTCGGGTTCGTGTTTATCGACGACAAAGTGAGTCCCATTGGGCGTTGGGCTTCAGACAGCCAGCACCGGCTCTGCCGATGCCCACTCATCCAGCAGTTCCTGGATTGCGGGAGAGGGATGAAGCAAATCGGCAATGGATTCAACAACCAGGTCGGGGCGATAGGCAAAACTGTTGAGATCTTCCCGAGTGGTTGACCCGGACAAGACGAGAATTGTGCGATATCCCATCTGGACGCCGCCGAGGATGTCCGTATCCATCGTATCGCCGATCATGACAGTATCGGCCGCATGCAACCCCAGTTCTTTACGTGCGGCCCGCATCATGACAGGACTCGGTTTGCCGACACTGAATGCCCTCGCGCCCGTCGCTTTCTCAAGCAGCGCCACCACGGCCCCGCAGCCGGGACGGGTTCCCGATTGCGTGGGGCAGTTGGGGTCAAGGTTGGTCGCAATCAGCTTCGCGCCTTCCATGATCTGCTGCACGGCTCGTTCCACAAGCTCGAACGACAGCGTGCGTCCTTCACCGACCACAACGTAATCCGCGTGCGAATCCACAATCGAATAACCGTTCGTGTGGAGCGCATTCATCAGACCGCTCTCACCGATCACAAACGCTGTCCCCCTCGGCAGCTGGCGCGCGAGAAAGCGGGCGGTCGCCATGGCGCAAGTGAAGACGTGCTTTTCCTCAATCGGAATCCCCATGCGATTCAACTTCGTCGCCACATCTCTGCGACTTCGCTGGCTGTTGTTTGTCAGAAACAGAAACGGGATGTTTTCGTCCAGCAGCCTCACGATGAACTGGCGTGCGCCGGCAATCAGTTCCGTACCTCGATAGATCACTCCATCCATGTCGATCAGAAATCCAGAAGTCATGAAACTCTCGTCCTTGTGCTGTTACTTGCGATGGCTTCAGGCCGACATCGCTCCATTGATGCCGATCTGCCGAAAGTCATCAATTTGCAAGTGGCGTGCCGTTCGACAGTGGATTCGACGAACGCAGCCGCTGAATTGCTGATTCGCAGGGAAATCCGCCGGGCTCATTGTGTATTGAGCATTTCTGCGATGCTGAACAATCGTATCGAATCCTGTGTCGCGTCAGGCGGCGCAGCGCAATCGTAGCGCAGGGATTGTGTTACTCCGGAGCCTCGCCGGATGCCGCAGGCCGATCCAGTCGCCCCATCGATCGAAGTGAACGAATCATCCCGGACGCCTTGTGAAGAGTCTCTCGGTATTCATCGAGCGGATCAGAATCTGCAATAATGCCACCGCCGACGGGGAATTGCAGCCAGCCCTGCTTCAGCGTGAATGTGCGGATCAGAATGCTGCTGTCGAAGTCTCCGCACGGTCCGAGCGCAAACAGACTGCCGCAGTAGGCTCCACGCACTGTTGGTTCCAGTTCGGAAATGATTTCCATCGCACGGATTTTGGGAGCTCCGGTGATCGAGCCGCCGGGGAAACAACCGGCCATCAGATCCCAGACGTCGCGATCGGGACGTAGCCGGCCGACGATGGTTGATACCAGATGCAGCACAGTCTCGAACCGCTCAATCTCACAAAGTCCAGTGACCTTCACAGAACCTGCGACGCACGAGCGGGAGAGGTCGTTGCGGAGCAGATCTACGATCATCACGTTTTCCGCGCGGTCTTTTTCGCTGGCGGCAAGTTCGCTGCCGGCATAGAGGTCCGCGATCGGAGAATGAGGCCTGCGGCGAGTTCCCTTGATCGGTCTCGTTTCCACATTGCCTCTCCCGTCCACTTTGAGAAACCGTTCGGGTGATGCACTGATGATGGAGTATTCCGGCGTCTGCAGCAGACCGCAAAACGGTGCCGGGTTGTTCGCGCGGATGCCCGCATACAATTCGATCACGGTGCCTGTCCAGGGTGCCATCAGCCGCTGCGACAAGTTGGCCTGAAAGATATCCCCTGCGCGGATGTATTCGATGACGCGGCTGACAGACGACGTATATTCGTCGCGAGTGAAGTCGGAGTAAATCTCCGAGGAGGGTTCAATGCGATGTCGTTTCAAGAATCGGGAAGGCGACGCTGCAGCGGATTCGGTGAGCTCTGATTCACCAATGTCTGGCACACTGGAGCAACCTGGGGCAGAGCTGCGGAGCAGCGGAAGCGCGGTGCCGGTGGCGCGAGCCACCGGTACAGTTCCCTCCGTGACCATAAGCCTCGGAGAGGCGGAAGCAGGCTTTCGCTCGTCTGGAGCTCGAATTCCATCTGGTTTGTTTCCGGAGGCTGTCGCCTCCGGCACCGAGCTTGCGCCGCCCTGCGGCTCAACATCAGCTGCGACATCCGAAAGTCGTTCCAGTATCCAGAGGACTCTCCGGGCAGCGCTTGATCGGTTGTCGGATTCACGCATCTGAAGCACGTACGCTCGCACGGTTCCCTTGATGTGATCCCACACGATGGACCAGTCGAACAGCCCGGCGAGCAGGGCTGGTGTCTGAAAATCATCGATTGCCGGCCGGGGCAGTTGTTCAAAAGCATGGCCAAGTTCATAGGACATGAGCCCGGCAATGCCGCCGCAGAACGGTGGCAGTCCGGACTGCTCGACAGATTTCAGATCCGTCAGCAGTGCCTGCCAGCGTCTCAGTGTTTCAAACGGCGAGTCACCGTACTCGGCTCGGTCGATGCGGAACACGTCAACGGGATCTGCGGTGAGTATCGAGTATCGTGCATCACGTTCGCGGTGTCTTGCGGCGCTGTCGAGCAGCAGTACGAATCGTTCGGACTCAAACGCTGCCAGAGCCCGAAGCACTTCCAGTTTCGGATCAAGTTCGATGATGTGAATCGAAGACGGCAACGGATCAGGTTCGGAAGCAGAGTCGAAAGGTCTCGATAGTCTGACGAGCGGTCGTCAGAGAATCCGGAATCGGAAACACTTCTGCGGAAGCGTATCCGTCGTAACCGATTTCGGCGAGCGCGGACACAATCGAACGGTATTCCATGTGGCCGCGGCCGGCCGCCTGGCGATTTGAGTCGGCGAAGTGGACATGCCCGATCGAAGCCCCGGCCTGTTGAATTGCAAGGGCGATCGACGACTCTTCGATGTTCATATGAAACAGGTCCGCCAGCAGCCGGACAGACTTCGTAGAGAGAGGCCGCAGCAGATCAACTCCTTGCTGCAGCGTGTTCGCGATGTTGGTTTCGTAACGATTCAGCGGTTCATAGATCAGCGTCATACCGAGTGATTCTGCATGCTCACCCAGTCGCTGCAAAGCATCCTGCAGATATCCCCTCGCAGTCGACTGATCGACGACGTCATCCCATTTACCCTGCATGGAACCAACGATCGCCGGCGCAGAGAATTCGGCACCGGCCGTCATGATGTCACGAATGAACTGTTCCGCTTTCGCTCGACGAGCGGATTCGGGATCACATAACTGCAGTTTGTGAACCAGCATGCCGGCTCCCGTTCCGACTGCGGCCAGCTGCAATCCGTGATGATTCAGTAACTCCCGCAGAGGCAGGGCACGGATCACCGCCCCC
>JANNGQ010000993.1:0-3933 GCA_031403975.1 Planctomycetota bacterium | reverse complement strand
CGTTGACCAGCACTCCGCTGGCGATGGGTGAGCTGTTCAACAACCCCAACGAATGGCTGTCGCTGGTCAGCGGGCGGCTCATTGATTTCATCCGCATTCACATGTCGCAGATCGGCGGATTGACGCCGGCGCGGAAGGTCGCCGCGTTGTGCGAATTCTTTGCGGTGCGCACCGCGTGGCACGGACCGGGCGATGTTTCGCCCGTCGGCCATGCGGCGAATGTGCATCTCGACCTGGCGACTCCCAATTTCGGCGTGCAGGAGTCACGTCTCTTCACGCAGGCCGAGCAGGACGTGTTCCCGGGCTGTCCGGAACTGAAGGACGGCTACTTCTACGCGAGCGACGAGCCGGGACTGGGCATCGACCTCAACGAGGACCTCGCCGCGAAGTTTCCGATTACCGACGACCCTCCGTTCGATATGCGCTGGGGCAACCTTCGCCGCCGCGACGGAGCAATCACCAAACCCTAGTGCCATCCGTCGGGCACGTTTTCGTCCGCGGACTTGAACATGATTCCCTGTATCTTCGCCTTCAAAATGTTTCATCAGTGCCGCTCTGATTCGTGGCTGCACGATGTGTTCGCACAAGCCCGGGAAACCCCCTCAACCGGCCTATCGGCCACCTTCTCCCCCTCCCAGGGGAAGAAGGGACTTCGCGAAACCAATGAAAATGCAGCGATGAATCCTTCACGGAGTTGACCGCGCCAATGCTGAGACGACTTCGTGACAACAGAACAATTGACATCGCACGCGTTACCTTGAGAATCCCGAAATGTCAGGCTTGACCCACTTCGTTTCAATCTTCGCAATCATGATCGGCATTGCTCCGACAGAGGCACAGGATTCCACAGCGACTTTCTATCGCGGCATCAATCTCAACGGCCCGGCGCTCGTAATTGACGGACACCAATGGGAGGCTGGCGACGCAGAAAATGTTCATTGCAATGCGAGCGCCTTTGAAAACGCCGACATCCCTCTGAAACCCGCTACCGATCCGAACCGCGCAAGAATGATCCGCAGCAGTCGCTGGGGTCAGGAGATCGATGTCGAACTGCGCAGCGTCCCGTCGGGCGTGTATCAGGTGTTTCTTTACAACTGGGAGGACAACGATTCGGAACGGTTCTTCGTGAAGCTCAATGGCAAGATGGTTTTACCGGACCATAACAGCGGAAATGCTGGCGAGTGGAAAAGACTGGGGCCGTGGCGAATTGTCATCCGCGATGGAAACCTGAAGATTTCCGCAGGCGGCGGCGCGGCCAATCTTTCAGGGTTGGAAGTCTGGTCCGGCGACGGCAGCGTCCCGGACCCGCGGGAAGCCGAGTTTGCTTCGATGCCGACCGACGAGCAACTGGCATTCTTCGAGAGCCGCATTCGTCCGCTGCTGATCGACAACTGTTACGCGTGTCACAGCCAGGATGCCGACGAACCTGGCGGAAGCCTGTTACTTGATTCTCGAGCGGGTGTGATCCGAGGCGGTTTCAACGGGCCCTTGATGATTCCCGGCGATCCTGACAGCAGCCTGATGATGCAGGCCGTGCGTCAGGTGAAGGCTGACCTGAAGATGCCGCCCGAGGGCAGGCTCACGGAAGAGCAGATTGCAGATCTTGAATCGTGGATCCGAATGAAGGCTCCGGATCCCAGGAGCGAAGACACCGTCGCTGCTGTTCGGGCAAAAACGGCGATCGACTGGAACAAGGCTCGGGGTTTCTGGTCGCTGAAGCCCATTACGCAGCCATCTCCTCCGGTGGTTGCAGATGGTGCCTGGCCGAAGAATGAAATCGATACGTTCATCCTCTCAAAAATTGAAGCGGCGGGGCTTGCGCCGGCTGAGGATGCCGAGAAACGAACACTGATTCGGCGGGCGACGTTTGATCTGATCGGCCTGCCGCCGTCGCCTGAAGAGGTTCGGGAGTTCGCCGCGGATGAATCTCCGGATGCCTTTGCGAAAGTGATTGACCGGCTGCTCTCTTCCCGACAGTATGGCGAACGCTGGGGCCGCTATTGGCTGGATGTCGTGAGATACTCCGACACGGCCGGCGACAATTCCGACTTTCCGATTCCTCAGATGTACCTTTACCGCAACTGGGTGATCGATGCGTTCAACAACGATCTCCCCTATGACCAGTTCGTCCGCGAGCAGCTGGCGGGTGATCTGCTTGACAGCTCAACGCCCGACGAAAAGCGAAACCTGCTGATCGCGACCGGTTACATCGCCAACGCCCGCCGATTCGGCTCGCGCGTCGACGACTATCCGACACATCTGACGATTGAGGACACACTGGACAATCTTGGCCGGACGTTCCTGGCCACAACGGTCAACTGTGCCCGCTGTCACAATCACAAGTTTGATCCGATCCCCACGGAAGACTACTACGCTCTGTACGGCATTTTCCACAGTACGCGGTATCCCTGGCCTGGAATCGAGCTGGAACAGAGGCAGCGGGATTTCGTTGCGCTGGCATCGCTGGAAGAAGTCGCCCACGTTCAACAGGATCGCAGTGCCGGTCAGCAGAAACTCGATGCCGAAGTCAAACGCCTGAAGAAAGACCGTGACGACGCTGAGGGTGACGCTCGTAAGGCTCTGGACGCGGAACTGGACAAGGCGGAGGACGCGGCGCGAGTTTACGGTCAACAGCCGCTGCCGTATGAAACTCTTTATGCGGTCGCCGAGGCCTCGACAATTGAAGATGTCTCGGTGCATCTGAAAGGCGATCCGTCGAAGGCCGGCGATCTGGTGCCGCGGCGATTCCTGTCGATGCTGAACGGTGACTCGCTTCCCTCTGCTGATCCCACGAGCGGTCGACTGCAATTGGCCAACTGGATTACCGACCGCAGCAACCCGCTGACCGCACGAGTCATCGTGAACCGCATCTGGCTGTATCATTTCGGCAAAGGACTTGTGCCGACGCCGAATGATTTCGGACGTCAGGGCAAAGCACCGACTCATCCGGAACTGCTCGACTGGCTGGCTCAGCGCTTCATGGACACCGGCTGGTCGATCAAGTCCTTGAATCGCACAATCGTGCTGTCCCGGACCTACCAGCAGGCAAGCATCCTCTCAGCTGCAGCGGTTGAGCAAGACCCGACGAACGAATGGTTGTCCGCGTTTCCTCGTCGACGTCTGGACGCGGAGGCACTGCGGGACACTCTGTTGCTGCTCGGGGGTAATCTCGATCCGACTCCAGGCGGCCCTCATCCGTTTCCGCCGCAGCACGAATGGAAGTTCACGCAGCACTACCCGTTCAAGGCGGTGTATGAGACGAACCGTCGAAGTGTGTATTTGATGACGCAGCGGATTCAGCGACATCCGTATCTGGCGATCTTCGATGGTGCCGATCCGAGTGTCAGCACGCCGATCCGGATGACCAGTACAACTCCTCTGCAGGCGCTGTACCTGCTGAACGACAAGTTTGTGCATGAACAGGCCGACGGGCTGATGAAACGTATACTGCGAGTCCACATTGACGCGAGGTCACGGCTGGAGTTGGTCTGGTCGCTGTTATTCAGTCGGCCACCGATGCCTGAAGAGGTTCAAGCCTCTGAGAGTTTTTTGAACAGCGTCAGGAATGAACTGGCACAGACAGGCATGGAGAACAACCAGCTGGAAAGGGAGTCCTGGATGTCGCTGATCCGATCATTGGTGCGAACAAATGAGTTTGTGTATGTGGATTGATTGCTGCGGTTCGTTCCGAGGCTGTGATTTTTCCCCCGCCACCGGGTTTACCCCGGTGGTTCAACGGCCTTCTGCACTACTTCCCCATCAACGCTCGCATTCTCGACAAGCGCAAAAGCCGATAAACCACCGGGACGAGCCCGGTGGCGGTATGATCACAGATTCGTAGGGTGGGACAAGTCGGGGTGCGGTTTAACGTCACGCGACATCACAATGTACTAGCGGGAGGCAAGCATGGCAGGGTTCTTGTCTCGTTTCGTC
>JANNGQ010000992.1:0-3898 GCA_031403975.1 Planctomycetota bacterium | reverse complement strand
CAGGAGTCAGGAGTCAGGAGTCAGGAGTCAGGAGTGGAATCTATCAGGAGTCGGGCGTTGAGCATCGGATCGGCCAGCGTTTCGCGGGGATGGAATCCAATTTCCGGGCGGATTCAGCGAACACCGTGCGGCTGGTCGGTTCGACTTTTCTGGGGCGGCCGCTATATCTTGCCTGATCCGGGACTCGCGAATTCACGTTCAGTCGTTGATCTGAAATTCCTGATTTCGAATTTGAGATGGAGCGTTCACGCAAGGCAGGCCCTCCGAATGAACCGTGAGTCAGAATTCGTGATTGAGACCGCTCAGGTCAGCAAGACCTATCGCAGCGGTGTGTTTCGGCGGAAGAGAATTGAAGCACTGAAAAATGTGTCGATCCGTGTTCCGGCAGGGCAGGTCTTTGGATTGCTCGGGCCGAACGGTGCCGGCAAGACAACTCTGATCAAGATTCTTCTGGGGATCATTCGCCGAACGGGGCGGATCGGCATCTGTGCTTGGCCATGTCGCGGGGTCAATGGCGGCGCGCCGGAACATTGGCTACTTGCCCGAGAATCATCGGATCCCCGGCCATCTGACGGCCAACACGGCGCTGGAATACTACGGAAGTCTGAGCGGGATGCCGATGAGCGCCATTCGCAGCCGCAGTCCGGAACTGCTGGAATCAGTCGGGCTGAAGGGCCGTGAGAAGGACCGGGTCTCCGGATACTCGAAAGGGATGCTGCAGCGGCTGGGACTTGCCCAGTCCATGCTGCACAGGCCTCAGTTGATCGTGCTGGATGAGCCGACCGACGGAGTGGATCCGGTCGGACGTCGCGAGATCCGCGACGTGCTGAAACAACTGGCTGCTCAGGGCCACAGTGTTTTTCTGAACAGCCATCTGCTGCAGGAAATCGAGCTTGTGTGTGACCAGGTTGCGATTCTGAATCGCGGACAGCTTCTGAAGACCGGAAGTGTCAAAGAACTGACAGCGGCATTGGCAGATGCCCCTGTGCAGATCCGGGTGACAGGCGATGAAGCCGTGATCCGGAAGGGACTTAACCGTTATCCCGGTGCGATTCTGCGACAGGTCTCGCGGGAGGCGTTTGAAGTCGAGGTCCGGATTACTCACCAGCCGGAGTTGGACCAGCTGGTGGATGCTTTACGATCTGCCGACGTGAGTATCTGGCGACTGATTCGGCGGGAACAGACTTTGGAAGAAGTATTTATCGGAATCGTGGGAGCCGATGCGCGATGAGAGCCATAGTTGCCATCCTGAGAGATTCGTTCCGCGAAGCTGCCGCATCGCGAGTGCTGTGGATTGCTTTGATCGCGATTGCCGTCGTGCTGCTTGCCCTCGCACCGCTGTCGTTAGAGACAGATATCAGCAATCGCCTGCGGCCGAGTGAACTTGTCGATGTCGAAGGATTTCTCAAGTCACTGCAGGAGGGGAAGGATGCGAACGACACGCCGGCCGCTCACATCCGGACTTTGCTGAGTGAGCCTCAGAAGGCCAGTATTGAGAGTTGGCTGAAACTGGAAGAGGGCGGGGACAACAGCACCAGCCGCCGTCGGCGACCGCAAGTGCTGAACATCGTTAACGAACTGATTCAGAAGCGAGAGTTCTACCGTGCCGAAAGCTGGGCGGCTGTCGAGTTGAACGGCGATCTGAAGACCGCTGACGCAGCGTCGCTCGCAAAGCGGACTCTTGCGAACCGGAACGTGCAGCGACTGGCCGCCGCATTTCCTCAGAGCATTGTGATCAATGATCAGGCGGTCATCGCTCTGTCATACGGTTCGATCCCGACCAACCTCCCGATCCCGTTACCGCCGTCTCAGATCAAGCAGCTGATCGACGCGACGATCGTTTTTGTGCTGGCCACGTTTCTGGGTTTCTTCGGCGTCTTCGCGTCACTGCTCGTGACGGCGGGCATGATTCCGAAAACGTTTGAACCGGGCGAGATTTCGCTGCTGCTCAGCAAGCCCGTGCGACGATCGGTGCTGTTCATCACGAAGTTCTTCGGCGGCTGTGTGTTTACTTTCATCTGCGCCACGTTGCTCGTCGGCGGAGTCTGGCTGCTGCTGTGGTTTCGCTTCAATCTATGGCGACCGGAACTGCTGCTTTGCATTCCGCTGTATGTGTTTCTGTTCGCGATCTATTTCTCTGTGTCTGCTCTGGCCGGAGCGATTTGGCGGAATGCGATCGTGTCGCTGGCGCTGGTCGTGGCGTTCTGGGTTGTGCTGACGACGGCAGGCACCGTGCAGAGTGTGCTGGGAGCATATCTGATGTCCCAACAGATTACGGACATCACAATCGCGGGCGATGAAGTCTTCGTCGTCAGTTCGAGTCGGACAATGAGTCACTGGTCAGCAGAGAAATCGGACTGGTCGGAGATCCTTGCGGATACCGCGGGGGCTTCCATTCAACGTTCGATGCGGCAGTTCACGTCGGCCGGGCTGCGGCCTCGCATTGCGGCCACTCCGGACGGCAGCCGTGTTTTCTCGCTGGAGGCTGATTTGTCCAGGGCCGGCGGAGCGACTTCGGCGACTCTGCTGAGCGGTCTGAAAGACAGCAGTTATCAGCGTGAGTCTGAAGGCGGGACCGCAGGACAGGTCTTTGCCGTCTTTATAGCGGCCAACGGTGACATCATTCTTCCCGGAACGCTGAATGTTTCGAGATTCGTGGGTCAGTCGGACAACCAGAAACAGTCTCGGGCGTTTCTGAAACGATACCTCGGCGGCATCGTGCCGATGTCTTCCTCGAAGACGTTTGAGTCGCTGACACCGAAGTCGATGCCGACGATCCGTGCCGACGCCGCCGTGGCGTTCAATCACAGTGACGATTCGCTGGTGATCCGTGACAACGGAAAACTGATGACGCTGATCCGTTCGGCAGACGGCAAATATGACATCGGCAGGAGTCGTGATTTCAGTGACAAACAGTCTGCGGTGATTGCTGCTGGCGGGAGTTTCACGCTGATGGCGACCGCCGACGGCAAACTGCTGGTCGTCGACGCGGCGACTCTGGAGACCATTGCGGAAGGAGCATTGCCGAAGGGGGAAAAACCCAAAGTCGCAGAGTTTGCTGCGAACGGTTCGTGGGGTGTCGTGTTGACTCACGGCGGAAGCGTTGTCTCATTCGGCGGTGACACGAAGTCCTTCGTGCCCTGGACACCACTCGAGAATGGTGTGGTCTCTGCGGTCGGCTTCACACCCGAAGGGCAGCTTGTCGTCTCGGATGGCCGCAGATCGCTGCGTTTCTACTCGCTGGAGTCGCCGGATCCGGTGAAGACCATCCAGGGCCAGACGGGAATGCCATATTACGTTTATGACTATCTCATCGATCCGTTGTACACGATCCTGCCGAAGCCTTCTGAACTGGACAACGCCGTGCGGTATCTTGTGACGGGCGAAAAGTCTGTCGTCATCAGTGAGGGCGACGGGCAAGGCGATGAATCCGGTTCCGAGAATCTGCAACAGACGCGGATCTCGTTTGATCTGTGGTCATCGTTCTGGAGTAACCTCGGATTCGTGGCCGTCATGCTGACGGCGGGCTGCGTGTATCTGAGTCGCAAGGACTTCTGAAAACGAAAACACGAAAAAGCCCGGCATCTTGAGAGATGCCGGGCTTCTGGCTGTCCAGTGGATCGGGCTCATCCGGTCCGTCTTGATGGTTTCATTCCGTTGCGATGAATCCAGGAAATCGCTCGGAGCAGATGGCCCCAGGCTACGGGCAGGAAGTGATGACTCTGACGCTAGATCCAGTCAATGTGAGAAGTGCTGGCTGATGCCTCCGCCGGACGGTGTTGCCGAGCCCCGCGACCTTCGTCGTCATCTTCGTCGTCATCTAGTCGTCATCTTCGTCGTCATCTTCGTCGTCATCTTCGTCGTCGTCGTCTTCGTCGTCGTCTTCGTCGTCATCTTC
>JANNGQ010000991.1:0-3188 GCA_031403975.1 Planctomycetota bacterium | reverse complement strand
GCGCCTTCGAAAATGTGGTGGATCAACTGCTCGCATCACCGCAATATGGTGAGCGTTGGGGAAGACACTGGCTGGATGTGGCGCGCTACACGGAAAGCCAGGGCTTTGAGTACGACCGGCTCCGTGAGAATGCCTGGCACTACCGCGACTACGTCATCAAGAGCTTCAACGAAGACAAGCCGTACGATCAGTTCATGAAGGAACAGGTTGCCGGCGATGTGCTCGAACCCGTAACCAGTGACGGCATTGTCGCCACCAGTCTGCTGGTCTGCGGGCCGTGGGATCAGGCGGGGAATGCCCAGAAGAACGCGACACAACGCGCGATCTCCCGGGAGGACGAACTGGAAGACATCATCGGCGTCGTGGGACAGACATTTCTGGGACTCACGATCAACTGCGCACGCTGCCATGCACACAAATTCGATCCGATCCCGCACGAAGAATACTACCGCATCAAGTCGGTGTTCGAGGGCGTAAAACATGGCGAGCGAGCGATCGCCTCGGCTGTGGAAACACCGGCGGACCGGAAACAACGACCGGCATCGGAACAGCAGGGAACTCCAGAGGCCGGGACGACGTCCGGCGCTGTGTCGTATGTGGGAGTCCGTGTGCAGCCGGCTCCAACAAGGAGACTCAGACGGGGAGATGTGAACGAACCGGATGAAGTGGTGACTCCCGGCGCGTTGTCGGCTGTCGCTGATCTTGATCCGGATTTCGGACTGCCTGCCGATGCACCCGAAGCGCAGCGGCGGCTGAAGTTTGCTGCGTGGCTTGCGGATGGCAGGAATCCCTTACCGGCACGCGTGATGGCGAATCGAGTCTGGCATCTTCATTTCGGTCAGGGCCTTGTTGCGACGCCGAATGATTTCGGAGTCAGCGGTGCCCGTCCAGGTCATCCGGAGCTGCTCGACTGGCTGGCCGTCCAATTCATCGAAAGTGGCTGGAGCGTGAAAACGCTTCACCGGCTGATCGTGAACTCTGCCACCTATCAACAGTCGTCGGAATTCCGCGATGCGGCGGCGACAATCGACGCCGACAACCAGTGGCTGTGGCGATTCTCGCCGCATCGACTCGAAGCGGAGGCCGTGCGCGATGCCATGCTCGCAGTCAGCGGTCAGTTGAATTCACAGACGGGAGGCCCCAGTTTCCGACCGTTCACAACGACCGATTTCAACGCGACTTTTTATACTCCCGTTGATCGACCGGAGCCGGAATTCAACCGCCGTACCGTCTATCGCATGAATGTGAACAGCGGCAAAGATCCCCTGCTGGATTCCTTTGACTGCCCAGACCCCTCAGTGAAGACACCGCGCCGAGGTGTGACAACGACGCCTCTTCAGGCTTTGGAATTGATGAACAACTCATTTGTGCAGAGACAGGCCAATCGCCTTGCCGAACGTGCGCTGAACGCGGCTGCCGACGACGTCAACGGTGCGATTCGGACCGCATATCTCCTGGCACTCGGGCGTTTGCCCTCCGCTGACGAGGCCGCTCGCGCGGCAACGGCGGTCAACGAACGCGGCCTGCCCAGTGTCTGCTGGGCGCTGCTGAACTCCACGGAGTTTATTTATGTCAGATAGCGCTCCTGTTGTCCCGCCGCTCCGTCAGCGGGGTTTTCGTCTGCGACAGAGGTCGCTGAGGCATCGGGCAGCAACAAGCACGAATCCCAGCCGGCGGAGCGGCTGGTCAACAGTAGAACTGCCGCAGACCCTTTTTCGCGCCGGCATTTTTTGTGGAATTCCGGCGGTGGACTGGGCGCGATTGCACTCGCATGGCTGATGAATCGGGACAGTGCTCGCGCTGAACATGATGGCCGTTCATCCGCGATCCGGCCGCAGTTCTCACCGAAGGCCAGGCGTGTTGTGCAGGTCTTCTGTGCTGGAGGAGTCAGTCATCTCGATGCATTCGACTACAAGCCCGAGCTGGAGCGGATGGATGGCAAGTCGATGGACGGAAAGGGAGAGAACCTCGGGTTCTTCGGCCAGCCCGGTCGCCTGATGAAAAGCGTTTACAGGTTTCGCCAGCACGGACAATCTGGTGCGTGGGTCAGCAGTCTGTTGCCGCATATCGCCGGCTGCGCGGACGACTTGTGTTTTATCCATTCAATGTTTGCAAAAAGTAACAACCACACGCCGGCCGCGTTTCAGATGAACAGCGGGTTCACACTGAACGGTTTCCCCTGCATGGGTGCGTGGCTGAGTTACGGGCTGGGTACGACGAACGAGAACCTTCCCGCGTTTGTCGTGCTTCCCGATCCCCGAGGTCTTCCGGCCGGCGGTTCCATCAATTGGACATCCGGTTTTCTCCCGGCGAACCATCAGGGTGTGGCGTTTCGAACACAATCCCCAGAACCCGTCCCCGACCTGCACACGCCAGCCGGCATTTCCAGCGCTGCGCGTCTGGCCGACATGGAGTTTCTGGCATCGATCAATCGCGGATTCGCCGACTCACATCCGGGTGACGGTGCTTTCGCGGCGCGGCTGCGATCGTATGAACTCGCCGCACGAATGCAGTCGAGCATCCCGGAGGCAACAGATCTTGAGAGCGAAACGGAAGCGACGCAACGACTCTATGGACTGGATGAACCGGCGAACAAAGGCTTCGCGAGAAACTGCCTGACAGCGCGGCGACTTCTCGAACGGGGCGTGCGGTTTGTACAGATCCTCAATGGAGGCGCGTTCGGCCAGCCGCGCATCAACTGGGACGGCCATGAGAACGTTAAGGAAAACCACGACACGCAGGCGGCTACGATGGACAAACCCGTGGCTGCCCTCATTCAGGATCTCAAACAGCGCGGGATGCTGGAGGATACACTCTTTATCTGGTCCACTGAGTTCGGTCGCAGCCCGGCCACACAAGGCATCGGAGCGCCGGGACGCGATCATCATCCCACCGCATTCACCTGCTTCCTTGCCGGTGCCGGGATCAAGCCCGGCATTCAATACGGCAGCTCAGATGAGATCGGGTACTTTGTCGCCGAAAACCAGGTCACGATCCCCGACTTTCATGCAACCATTCTGCACCTGCTTGGACTGAATCACAAGGAACTCACGTTCTACCACAACGGCATCAACCGCCGGCTGACTGATGTGCACGGCGAGGTTGTTGAAGGGATTATTTCGTGAATTGCGAGTCTGACCGTACGCGTGGCTGACGCGTCCCGCGTCAGGACTGATGCGGGACGCCTC
>JANNGQ010000990.1:0-11350 GCA_031403975.1 Planctomycetota bacterium | reverse complement strand
CCTGAAAGCGTTCGACGTCTTCCGCACGGGCCTTGATAAATCGCTTGTCGGTCGGCAGAGGACAGGCGTAGAGATCGCGAATCGCCTGGTCACGCTGTTCCTGAGTCAGGCGGTTGTATTTCGGGAGCTGGTTCCAGGCTTCGTCGTCGGTCAGCAGGAACAGTTCATGAAAATCACGGACTGTGTCGTCGATCAACGACCGCACGCTGCGTCTGGTACGTCCCCTGGCCAGCATCTGCATGAGCTGTTGCGCGTCCTGCGGCACATGCTGAGACAGCACCGCATCAATGGCCTGCTCTCGCAGTTCCTGATCGTTGTGATCATCGATGATGCTCCAGCCTGGCGGCAGGCCCAGTTCCAGAGTCAGGCTGCGGGCGATCTGCTGAAAGAAACTGTCGAGCGTGCAGACTCGCAGCCGATGCAGGTGCCGTGTGACTTCCGCCAGCAGTTCCATCGACCGACCGACGGTCACATCCTGCAGCTGCAGAAACACGCCCAGTTTCCTGGCAGCGGACGTGTCGTCCGCTGCATCCGCCAGCCGCGTCAGCACTCGTCCGAGGATCTCGCCCGCGGCTTTGCGCGTGAACGTCGTGGCCAGAATCGCCTCGGGCTGATGGCCCAGAAACAGCTGTCTGAGGAAATGTCCTGACAGCTGAAACGTTTTCCCGCTTCCGGCGGAGGCTCGTATCAGACGGCGCATGGAGCTCGATCCTTCGCTGAACATCAGCCGGATCCAGCCGCGTGAAATTCAGCGGTCCCGGATCATTGAGCCGGCATCATCGCATGTTCTGCAGCGCTCACCAGTCGTCAGTCAAAACTCCGCGTCACGCCGGTCGTCTCGCGCAGAAATGATTCCGTCACATGAGTCGACTGGCGCATCACCGTGAAAAGCTGCGGAGCCCTGTCGAAGACGGCGCGCTGCCGAATCGTCATGTCATCTCCGGCCAGCAGGCAGCCGTCCAGACGGACGTCTCCGGCAAGGGTGATGTCATCCGAGGCAAAAACAAGGCCGCGGATTCCAGGCAGATACGAATCGTTCAGATTCGAATCGTCGCGGCCATTTTCATCACGTGTGCCAGACGGATTGAAGTTTGCTCCCAGCTCGCGCTCGGTCAAAGCGAAGCGACTGAAGGTGAGTTCGATGTCTCCGTCCACGACCAGGGCCGGCATACCGGGTTTTGCCGGTCGCCATTGAACCGGACCATTGCCAACCCTGACCGTGCCTGCGTTCTGAATAATCAGAGTTCCGACAATCATGCTGTCAGAAATCGTCAGATCAGCACCGGCAAGATCCAGAACATAGATTCCATAACTGTTGGAAGTCACTCCGAACGGATTCGTGGCTGTCGAAACGACCTTGCGATGGATCGCCTTTCCGGAAGGCGCGGACGACACTTTCAGACTGACGTTGTCGACCAGGAAGCTCTGTGTTCCCGCTGCACCCCCACCGGATGTGCGGATCTTCAGCTGCGCCGAAATCAGCCGACCGCTCCAGGTGGGTGTGACCGTTGCGGCAATGACCTGGATGCTGAGATAGAGGCTGCCGGAGTTTATTGGCGCAGATGTCCAGCTCGCGGCGGTCGATGTTCCTCCTGTGGTTGTAACAATCAGCGACATTTCAAACGGTGTCGCCGAACTGAGCGGCAGAACTTCAGCCGACAGCTGAGTCTGCAGGCCGTTTCTCAGGATACCCGTAACGTCATGAGTAATTCCGTCCGATGACCCCGTGCGACCGGTCACGGTAACGCAGTCCGAGTTGCCGGAGCCGCCGTTTGAATTGATCGTGAGCGACCCGGACGGCAATGCCTGCCAGCCAACATCGCCCCGGTTGAAGTCTTCGTTCAGAATCGTTTCCGCTGTAGAAGGTGTAGCCGTCGGAACCGATGCCGACGCGACGGCCGTGCCGAGGCTGACGAGTTCTCCGAAGTCAGAAAACGCGGGCGGGGAATCGATTCGTGCTTCTGTCACTGTGCGATGCAGCAGCCCGGAACCGGAAAACGTCCGCCCCGTCATCACATCGCAGCTCACGCTGTTTGTGCCGCTGACGGACAGCTTATCTCTCGCTCCAATCCAGCCGCTGCCTTCGACGGCTGCGTTGTCGAGCATCAGATCGTCACCGCAGCAGGCATGAAACATCATCGGTTGCCTCAGAACGGACTCCGTCAGACACAGCCCGGAGTTCTTCTGGATCGCATCACCAAACTGACCAGTGGCGGACATCAGCACCGGTTCGGACGTGCTGTCCGAAAAACTGGTGTCAGTCGGATCGGAAGCCGACAGCGACCATTTGCCGCTGTTCAGAACAACGTCGGAATACCACACACCCGGTTTCCGTGTCGTCCTCCACTCCGTCGCGACGCTGATTTCTCTTGATGCCAGCGCGACTCCCGACCGCGCCGCCCAGCGGGATCGGGTCGCGTCGTTCATCGCCGTCGACTGATCCAGGTACACGCCCTGCACAATCAGAGCGCCGAGACTGATCACGGCGATGATCGTTCCTGTCATCAGGACCAGCAGCAACAGCGATCCGCAGCGCGGCGCTTTCCGCGTGAAGGGTGCTGAAATCCGATGTCGGTACTTCCTCCGATTCCGCTTTCCGCCCATCATCAGGTTCCTCCGGAGTTCGGAACGACACGCTGTTCGTACACGCCCGAGCGCATCGTAAGGTCCGTTCTCGTCAGCAATGCCGAAACGCGGGCCAGTTCGGTTCCCTCTTCAACAATCGTCACTGTGACCCGGCGGATGCCGGTGTCGGTGTCGTCGGCAACGGTGGCTGTCGGATCTGTGGCAGAGATGTTCTCGACAAAGACTTGCCGCTGCAGTGCATTCGTCCCTGTGAACAGCGTTCCGCTGCGAGTCGCCGGAGGCTGTTCAATCCAGTCATCGAAGTCGTCCATGTCATCGAGCTGGTCGCGGTGAATGACCTTCTCAGTATCGCCTGTATCACGTCCGATCGTCCCGGCTGTTGCGGGGGCCTGCGGATCAGACCAGCTCAACGAAGATATTTCGATCAGAAGCTGTTCGGCCAGAAGCGACGCGCGGATACGGCTCTGACTGAACTTGTGCGTCCGAAATGATGCCGAAAGAGACTGCAGCGATCCGACGACCAGCAGACTGACGAGCAGTACGGCCATCGCGGTTTCCGCCAGCGTGAATCCATGCGCTCGAGGGCCGTCGAAGGCCCTCCGCGCCCGCCACGGAGGACCCTGAAGGGCCGTCCTGGAGTATTCATCGCCGTTCCTGCGTTCAATTCGCTGACGGATCATTGCGGATCTGTTCAGGATTCGCATCATGGCAGCACGGTCTCCGTCGTTGTGATCGCCCGAGTACTCACGCCGCACAAATCGAACTCACACGAGTTTCCATAGGCCTGAATCTGCACCGTCGACGGCAGTGACGGACTGGCCAGAAGCTGAAGCCGGATGGACTCCATGAATACTCCGTTGACCCACACGGCCAGTGTCTGATTCTGCGGATTCAGCACCATGCGCAGATCCTGCAGCGTTGAATCCAGCATTCGGAACTGAGTTCGCTGCAGAAAGGAGTCGGTGGCAATTTCTTCATAAATTGCCAGGACCTGTGTCCCGTCGGACTGCAGTGTCAGATAGGCCATTGCCGAGACACTCTTTCCGCCGGCACGTTGTAAAACTGCAGCCCGTGCGAGAACGCCTCCGGATGCAGACGAGGTGTCACGCCCCGTTACTCGTACATCGACCTGTTGTCCGGCCCTGATCACTGGAGTGAGCTTGATGGCTCTGTTCGTGGCCGTCCATTTGCCTGACGCCACGGTCGATGAACCGGTGCCGGATGTACTGGTCAGCAACCAATCGGCAAAGCCATCGCGGTTGCTGTCGTCAGTGATCGAGTACGTTGTGAAATCCGAATCGGCCTGCAGTCCGGCATCAAGCGGTCGATTGAGAAACTCGGCGGCAGCATACAACGGTCCGTCGGTCAGTGATGCCGCGGCGAGACGAATGTCGGCCATTTGAAATCGACGAGCGGGCTCCTGCTGCTCCTGATGAGTCTTTGTGCGGACGCGACCGTAAACTCTGAACAGCAGACTGCGGTTGGTCGCCGGGCGAAGCCAGTTCGCTGTGCCGGAATCCGTCGTCTGAAATCCGTCGCCCGCACCACTTGCCGTTTCCAACAGCGTCAGCCGGTTCCAGCCGTCAACATAAGTGAATTTGAGCGTGACGCCCTGAGTCGCATCGAGCCACGGAAGGCCCTCTGTTTCAAGACTCAGCCATCCGCCCGACGAAGAGGCATCATCGGGATCAAGTGCATCTGTATAGAGCAGGTCGTGAGTCGGCAGGCCGTCTGCAGTCGCTTTGACGATCTCGAATCCGTAACTGCTGCCGGAGGTCGACATCGTCTTGGATGCGTAAAAGTCGACTTGCGAAATCTGCCATTCGTCGCTGCTGCCGAGGAGTGCGGTCGAAAGAAATGCAGACGGATGAACATATTGGGCACAGGCTTCGAAATATCCGACGCCCACAGCCGTCGTGCCGGATGTGGATGTGTACTGATCCAACAGGATTTCGCTGCCCTCGACGGGTGGTAAAGGGACAGCCTGAGTTTCGTTTCTCGTCGCGAGCGACAGACTGAAATCCGTCACGTCTTCGCAAACCGCAATCGCGGTGCCGCCATTGATACTGCGTGTCAGGCCAGCCCTCGAAACTCCCGACCAGGAATACTGCACCACATCGGCATTGCCGTCCTGGTCTGCGTCGGTCGTCACGACCCGGATGGAAGTCGGGCTGTGGTCCAGAATCTGAGTTGCAAATCGCAGATCTTCCTGCAAGGTCCTCACGCATCTCACACCATCCAGCGTGACGGCTGACGATGCGTCCGGTCGGATGCTGCGAGTCGCAACCGTCAGAGCGGACCCCAGACTTACCATCACCAAACCCGAGACGGTGACACTGACCAACAGTTCCGGCAGCGTGAATCCCCGGCGCGGCGAAATGCCGTGCAGGGTCGCTGTGTCAGATTCCGGTGAGGAACACAACATGGTGTTTTTTGGCCGTTTGCTGCGCAGGACGGTTATCCAGACCTGTTCTGCATTGGAATTCCTCGCTCGGAACGAATGCTCATTCGGCAAATTTCGGCTTCGAATTCGCCTCAACCCTGACAGTTGCCGTCGCACTGCCCGACGCAAGTCCGACTTCCAGATCACTACCGAACACTCCCGCACCGTTGATGCTCAACGAAGCAACATCCACGGGCTTCCAGGTGCTGCCGGAGAGCAGCGTTGAAATGCTGCATTTCCACGGATCACTAATCAGATTCACGGATCGAATGACCGTCGCTTTTCCGTTTCGCGAGGCCGTCACCGTATACGAATGAGTCAAGCGGTTCACAGTCACTGTCGCGGTAGTGCTGGTCGCGATTGCCTCCTGTTGTGCGGTCTCGATGTCTGTGCGAAGCAGCGCTGCGGCTGAGTCGACCGAATGGCCCTGCAGCTGCGTCGAAATCTTCGTGACTGCCACAGTCGTCAGGATGCCGATCAACAGTACAACCATCACCAGCTCAACCAGCGTGAATGCGCCCCTTCCTGGCCCGAAGACTTCTGTCCGGGCTTTACAGCGCTCAGAGTTCATTCGGGCCAGATCATGAATCCGTCCGCAGTTTTGGTTCCAGGGAGTCCGCATGGGTGCATTCGCGTCAAGCGTCGCATGACAATGGAATACCGGTGAAGAAGCCCGGCTTTTCGAAAAAGCCGGGCTTCTTCAGAGAAGCATCAGCTCAAATACCTACGTCGCGGTTTCGCATCGCACCGTTCCACGCTGCTGATTCGCGGCAACCTGAGTCCGCATTCCGGCCCGCGAAATTCCGTCCTCCGGCAGAGTCGTTACATTCGGCGCGCAGGCATCCGGACCCTGTCACAATCCGATCAGCGCCAGATTGTCTCGGTGAATCACTTCGGCGAACGGGACCTGGCCGAGTGCCAGGGCGATCTGTTCAGAGCGGCGGCCCTGAATGCGGCGGATTTCTTCGGATGAGTAGTTTGCCAGCCCCCGTGCGATGTCAGTGCCGTCTTTGCTACGAAGACCTACGAGCGCGCCGGACTCGAATTCTCCCTCGACCTCCGTGATACCGACTGCCAGCAGGGACCGTCCTGCCTTGCGAACGGCTCGAGCCGCACCATCGTCGATAATCAGCACTCCTGATGGCGGTGCGCCGAATCCGATCCAGCGTTTCCATGCCGGTACCTGTTCTCCTTTCGCCAGGAACAGTGTCCCGGCAGGTCGTCCGTCCCGGATGTCGTCCAGCACTGAGTCGCTTCGACCGCTGGCCAGAATAACGGTTTCGCCCATGCCGGTGGCGGCGAGGATGGCTTTCAGTTTCGATCCCATGCCGCCGCGACCCCGAGTGCTCTGTTCCGCCGCGACCAGCGTCAGCAGGGACTCGTCCGGCTTCTCGACCAGCCCAATCACCCTGCTCGACGGCTCCGATGGCGGGCCGTCGTACAGCCCTGCGATCCCCGACAGGATCACCAGCAGCGGATCGGGCAGCAGAGTCGCCAGCATCGATGCCAGTTGATCGTTGTCTCCCACGGCAATCTCTTTGACGCTGACCGTGTCGTTTTCATTGACGATCGGAATGACACCGAAATCAAACAGCGTCCGGATCGTGTTGCGGACATTCAGATAACGCTGTCGATTGCGGAAATCGTTTCCCGTCAGCAGGAGCTGGGCCGTCAGATGTCCGCTGCGGGATAGCGCATCATCCCAGGTGCGCATCAGTGACGGCTGACCGATGGCGGCGGCGGCCTGAAGTTCCGGAAGTGAATCCGGACGACGGTTCAGTCTCAGAATCCCGATTCCAGCCCCGACCGCGCCGCTGGAAACCAGGACCACTCGCCGACCGGTTTCCAGAATCCGGTGAATCTGATCAGCGAGGGACTGGATCCGGGCAATGTCGAGTCGATCATTGTCCGTCGTGAGCACATTCGTGCCGACCTTGACAATAACTGTCTTGCAGGCCTGAAAAACTTCCTGTCGGACAAGATCTTGCATGATGATTTCTGGGCGCTAACGCAAGTGCGTCGCGAACCACTGACGCAGGTTCGGGGTCGGGTTGTTGTAATGGAATCGTAGTGGCTTCACTGGCAGGATGTTACCAGGCAACTGAATCGCAGGAGCCGCATCCTTTTGAACCACGGAAGACACAGAACAAACGGAAAGAATCGCAGCGAAATTGTCTTGCAGCTATTCCGTGTCGATCCGTGTTTTCCGTGGTCAACCCTGCGATTCGCCTTCAATCAAGTCCTGCAAAAATACGTGTGCCGATGCGGATGAGAGTCGCACCTTCTTCGATCGCCGGTAAGAAGTCGCCGCTCATGCCCATGGAGAGTTCCGGCAGAGTCAGGCCGGCCGCGTCAGAGTCATCGCGTGACACCAGGCGGTCACGAAGTTCCCGGAGCGATCGGAAAACCGGACGAGCATCCTCAGAGTTCTCGGATTCCGCAGCCATCGTCATCAGGCCATCGATGCGGACTCCTGAAGCAAAGGTGAGGACTGCAGGCCAGGCGTTTGTGATTTCTTCAGCGGAAAAACCGGCCTTCGTGGATTCGCCCGACAGATTGACCTGCAGGAGAACCCGAGGTGGCAGGTCCAGTTCCGGGGCGACATTGGCGACGCGCTCCAGCAGTCGCAGAGAATCCACCGAGTGAACCATGGCTGAGTGTTGCAGTGCGGCTCGCACCTTGTTGCGCTGCAGCTGACCGATCAGATGCCATTCGACGTTCGGCAGCAGCAACTGGCGCTCGGCAAGCTGTTGAGGCCGGTTTTCTCCGAACGTCCGGTGCAGGCGGCTCAATTCAAGCACCCATGGCCACTGGGCGTATTTGGTTACGGCGATCAGTTTGACCGAGGCCGGATCTCGTCCGACGCGCTCGCAGGCCGAACGAATCTCAGCGGAGATCGCCTGCAGGTTGCGTGAGAGAATTTCAGTGACGGACATGGGTATGAAACGACGGGGACCCTGGACTGGTGAACCGCTGAAAAAGACAAAAGGCCGGTAAAGAGAAAGGGATTCTGAGCGAATTGTGTCAATGCGCAACGTGAATAACATTTCCGCTCATACACGTTCAGCCAATGGAGAGATCGTCCAGCTTGTAAAATGGTTGGCAATGACAGCTTGTGATTCAGGCCCGGAGGGCCGACGGATCGACCTGTAAGTTCAATTCGTATGAGAAACGTGATGTCGGCCCTTCAGGACTTCTGGATTGCTTCCGGTGGCTTTCGCCACCGGCAATGTGCTGCCAGCCCTCCGGGCTTAAGACCAGAAGTCGTTCCAACTGGCTGTTTATCAATAACGTACGTGCAGGACGATTTTCGGACCGGCGGGGCAACAGTTGAGCGATTCGGCAATTCCCAATCACCTGACTGTCAGGAATTCGGAAATTGGATTACCTTGAAACCGGGTTGATACGTTCCGGGTCACGTGTCGTTTGCTCCGGGCGGTCAATGGATGTAAATCAGGCATCGCCTCCGATCTGCCTGCTGCGTCCCATCGGACATTCGTGCGGAACACTCTCATGAAACTGGAACTCCGCAGGAATCTGTTCAGTGTCCTGGCCTTCGTGGGTCTTGTCTGGCTGGTTTATCTGATCAAATTGCCATTAACGGCACTTGTGGATTTGAATGATTACGGACTTCAGCCTCGCACTTTATCCGGGCTTGTGGGCATCTTTACGATGCCGTTTCTGCATAACAGCATGCGACACCTGCTCGCGAATACGGTGCCGCTAGCGGTATTGCTCCTGATGCTGGCGATGACGCGACCGAATTCACGGCGTGTCCTGATTTGTCTGGCGGTTTTGTCAGGAATGCTGCTCTGGCTCTTTGGTCCGAATGGGATTTATCTCGGTTCGAGTGCACTCGTTTACGCGATTGCAGCTTATCTGATTGCCGCAGGTGTGTATGAACGGAAACCGGTCTCGGCTGCCACGGCAATCTTGGTGGGAGTACTCTACGGCAGTCTGTTCTGGGGTCTGTTTCCCACAGGCGAGCCGCATGTTTCCTGGGTCGCACACCTGTATGCCGCTGTTGTCGGTGCACTGTTTGCACATCTGACGCTCAGGAAGCCGAATCAAATCAAGCCCCCGGTTGGGCCAGGTACCGTCGCCGATTCGACATCACAAACGGCGTCCTCGGTGTAATCAAGGCTCTGAGAATCCGATATCTCGCGGACGCTTGCCGCCTTCAATCTCAAATCTGAAATCTGAGATTTGAAATAAACCATGCGGGGCAATTCCAGAATTTCCCCCTGACTCCGCTCATTTGAGAGTGGAAAGACAGGGCGAATGCGGTAGTTTGGGCGACTCGCCGACTTTGGGTCGGGACCACTGTTTTCATTCGCGGCTTTTGGGCGGTGCAAGATGCGGCGGGCCTTATTTGTCCTGAGCGTGTGTAGTGTTTGCCTCGTTGCTACGGTTTTGGCGGTGACTGCTGCTGACCAGACGTCGGTCCCGCAGCAGGCACTGAGATCGTTTCCTCCGAGTGTCTTTGCGCTGAGCGGCGCGAAGGTGGTTGTCAGTCCGGAGGTCACAATTGAGACGGCGACGATTGTCGTCCGCAATGGAAAGATCGAGGCTGTCGGCGCGGATGTCAAAGTTCCGGCTGACGCCAAAGAGATCAGCCTGGCGGGTAAAACGGTCTATGCCGGGTTCATTGATGCCTATGCGGAGCAAGCGGTTTCCACCGATCGCCTGAACGGAGCCGCTCGATATTGGAATGGGCAGGTGACGCCTCAGATTTCGATCGCTGACCAGGTGGCGGTCAGTGAGGACTTAAGCAGTCTTCGAAAGCAGGGCATCGTTGCACAGGTCGTGTCTCCTTCCGACGGAGTGATCAAAGGCCGGAGTGCGGTGGTTTCGACATCGGGCGGAGAACCGAACACCACGGTTCTGGCGGCGGATGTTGCTCAGAGTGTGCAGCTTACGGTCTCGCGCCGAGGATTCAGCGGCTATCCGGGCAGTCCGATGGGAGCCGTGGCTCTGGCTCGCCAGGCGATGTATGACGCACAGTGGTATCGCGATGCTCAGGCCGCCGCCGCTGCAGATTCGTCGCTGCCAGCTGTGGAACAGAACGATGCGCTCGCGGCGCTTCTGCCGGCGATCAGCGGAGCGATGCCGGTCATCATTTCCACTTCGAACGAGCAGTTCGTGCTCCGCGCCGACAGATTTGCGTCCGAATTCGGCCTGACACTGATTGTCAAAGGCAGCGGCAATGAATACCGACGGCTGGATGAAATCTCTGCAACGAAGAGAACTCTCATACTTCCTCTTTCGTTTCCGAGAGCTCCGAACGTGGGCACCCCCGAAACTGCGCAGGATGTGACTCTGGAATCGCTGCTGAACTGGGATATCGCGCCCGAGAATCCCGCCCGAGTCGACGCGGCGGGGATTCGGTTTGCCTTCACGACCGATCGTCTGCAGTCGAAGGCCGACTTTCTGAAGTCACTTCGCAAGGCAGTCGAGCGAGGACTCTCGCCGAAGTCTGCGCTGCGGGCATTGACGATCACTCCCGCCGAGCTGTTCGGGCTCAGCGAACAACTTGGAACGGTTCAGGCCGGTCGACTTGCGAGCTTTGTCGTGACCGATGGTGACCTGTTCGACAAGAAGACAAAGATTGTAGAAACATGGATCTCGGGAACTCGGTTTGAACATTCTCCGGATCCTGCTCGCAAGGCCGACGGTCATTTCGAGCTACAGTTGCAAAAGGTCGCTGAATTCCCGGATCGCCTTTACATCGAGTTGACTGACAGCGAAGGCAGGCTCAAGGGCCGAGTCTCCCGGCAGCCGATTCCGAAATCAGACGCGAAGAAGCCTCGCGGCGGACGAACGCATCTCGAAGGCAAAGCGGAAGCAAAACCGGATGACTCTCCGAATCCTCCGGCGGGTGAAGGCAATCCTTCTGCCGATCCAGCCAAGGCCGATGCCGCCGCTGATGCGGCCACCGCCGCTGAGAACAAGCCGGCTGAGGGTAAAGCTGAAGAAAAGCCATCCGCTGATGAGAAGCCGAAACCCAAAGAAGTGCTGGATCTTGAAGGCGTGAAACTGACCGACACCGCGCTCTCCGCGACGTTCAACGGTAAGGAATGGGGGTTCGAAGGCGTGGTTCGGCTGTCGCTGACCGTGACCGAATCGGATACCGCAATCAAAGATCGCCCGTCGGCAATCGGCAGCGTTGTCTGGCCCGACGGCAGCACCGTCATTGCTTCCGCCGTGCGAGTTGATCCGCCCGCCGCAGAGACCGCCGAAGCTCCCGGCAGCTCGGGGCCACCTGCCCCGAGCGATGAGAAAACGGATCCTCCTTCCGCAGTCACAGCCGAAGCCAAACCG
>JANNGQ010000989.1:0-2413 GCA_031403975.1 Planctomycetota bacterium | reverse complement strand
GCGCCACGGCCAGATCGTGCGAGCCGGGTCATCGGCATAGCCTGATGAGTCCGCATACCTCGCCAGATCCAGCCACTTCCGAGCCCAGTGTTCACCAAACTCCGGACGCTGAAGAAGGTGATCGACGAGCGCTTCAAACGCCGCATCATCAATTGAGCCCGGCGACTCCCCGGTTGTTGCATCGAGTCTCGTAACCCACTCTGCTGCTTCCTCAACCGTTGGCGGCAAACCTGTCAAATCAAGAAACACGCGACGCACCAATGTTCGCGCATCGGCTGTTGTCGAAGGCTGCAGTCCAAGTTCCAGCATCCTGTGAAGTGCGAAGTTGTCGATCGCGTTCTTCGGCCATGCGGAATGAGGTGCTTCTGCCGCCGGAATCTCTGGCCGCGCGGGTGTGACATACGACCAGTGCTTCGCGAAGCGAGCCCCCTGTTCGACCCAGCGTATCAGCGTTGCGATTTCGGACTCGGTCAGCGGCTTGCCGAACTCGGCGGGCGGCATCCTCAGAGATTCGTCCTTGTTGGTAATCCTCGCGATCAGTTCGCTCTCGTCCGGTTTTCCTGGCACGACCGCCGTATGTCCTGACTCCAGCATGCTCATTGCGACGTCCGCGATATCCAGCCGAAGTCCGGCTTGAAGCTCTGCATCATCGGGACCGTGACACGTCAGACAGCGATTGGAAATAATCGGCCGAACGTCACGATTGAAATCAACCGGTTGCGCATTCGACACTCGGGGCAATGCAGCGGCAGACAGGGTCACGGCACAAACAGACAGCCAGAATCGCATGACTCACCGTACGGCGAAAAGGCTTGAGGCGGGCAATAGATCACGAGGGACCGGAGATTATACCAAGCAATCCGCTCCAGTTCACGCACGAAGAATGACGAGATCCACACCACGCAGAATCGCAGCCGCGGAGAGCGAACGCCCAATGGCACTCGATTCGTGGAACAGTTGTCCCCAATTGTTCATCCGGTAGCAGGCGGAACAGTTGAGACAACTGTTCTACACTGTGACAAATCAGCCAAAGTGTGTGGCATTGAGCGAGGGCCGGTCGCCTGTTACTTCCAGAACGGCCAGCGGATTCTTTTTCGCGGTTCTGCCGCGGGAGCGACGATGTCGAAGTCCGGCCGGTCGAGAGATGCAGACGATCCGACATCAAAGTGTTGCGGATTGTCAAACTCCGCAGTCCGGTCGAATTCAATTCGATCGGGGTTGCCGGGATCTGCTTCATCGGAAGATGTTTCATCCCCGAACCAGCGACCGTCCGTTGCTTCATCTCCTGCCAGGAAGTCCTCCGGCGGCGATGTCCGTGAAGTGCCTTCTTTCAGACTGCTCAATTCCGTTGACCGAAATTCATTCCGGCGCGCCATCAGAGTCGGATTCGAGATCGGCTGCTTCACATGCGACACCGGTCGGACATCAGGATGATGCGCCATCCGGCTGCGAACGAGTTCACCAAGGTCGACGTGTTCCACGAATCGACCCTGAGGCGGATTCCAGATTGCATCCGAAATCCGGCAGTCCGCTTCAATCCCGTTGAATGTGAGTGTCAGCTGAGTTTCCGTCTGAGGAAAGTCCAGTTTCACTGTATGTGGAATCAAATGACCGCGACAGGACTTGTGATGACTGAGTTGAGCCCGCAACAGGGCTTGACCGTCGCTGTCATACAACGCATGTTCCCGGGCCACGCCCTTCACCGTATCGACCTTGATGACTCGCCGCAGGGAGGTTCCGTCCGGGGCGTCCTCGACGGCCACGAGCCATAACTCTCTCGAACCAGAAGGAGCATTCTGAAGGTCGTAATGATCCGGGTTCAGCGGCTGAACTCCAAGAATCGTCATCAGCCAGGCAGGCTCCAGTCGCGGGAGTCCTCCTGGAATATGCTGCAGCAGATGAGAATCCTCATGCCGCCAGGTCAGAACCGTGGACTCACCAGGCTTCACATAGGCCCAGCAAATGTCATCATTCGAACCGAAGTCGGCGTTCGCCACCAGGGAACTGGCCATCAGCCGGAATTGACTGGGAGAGGAACAGGAAAGCGTCCCGGAGAGTTTCTGTGGAAACGGCAGTCCCGGCATCGACACCAGGACTCGCGTGTCCTTGCACTGCCAGCATCGCAGGCCTTCATTCTGCCTGTTCAGATACTCAACCAATTCGTTCCTGCTCATGGCCGAGGGCAGCACGGGGTCGACAATCCGTGGTTCTTTCTGCAGCGAACGCCACTGACAGCCAGGGGCGGTCAGTGCGACGGTCAGCAGAAGAATGTTGCGGGTTGACATCATCTGTATCACGCGGCTGCCGTTCGGCCCATATCGAACAACTGCTGTTGAAGTCGTTCGATCTGGGCTTCATTCAGATCTTCTTCAGGAACATCAAACGGACCTTCGCCGCCACTGCCGATCAGCCG
>JANNGQ010000988.1:0-5292 GCA_031403975.1 Planctomycetota bacterium | reverse complement strand
GCGAGGAATACTTCGTCCTGCTGTGCTTCGGGAGACAGCTTCTGAGCTTCCGCAATCAGCCGCTGACGTGCTTCCTCATTTCGCCGCATCGTCGCGAGCAGCATTGTTCGCAGCCAGCGAACTCCCGGCTTGTCGGCCCATGACAGCTTCTCGACAGCGTCAACGTGCTCCAGCACCTCATCCCACTGCTGAAGCTGAGCATTGTGCAGGATCATTGCAAGTCGATCGTCGAACGTCGCTGCCGCGTCAGCGATTCTCTGGCGGGCGGCTTTCAGTCGCACGAATGGCTGGCGAATGAACTGCACGGCCGACTTGTCGGACTGCAACTCATTTAATCGCTGCGAGAATTCATCCTTCGTCAATGATTTGATGCTGAGCAACATCTCGGAGGCCACCGCCCCGTCAACGTTGCGGTAGACGCTTTTCGTCGCCCACCACGAACCAGCAGCTTCGACGAAGTCTTCCTGAGTTGTGCTGCCAGTGCTCCTGCCATCGTCGAATGATTCAATGCGAACGATGACATGCTTTGCCGTATCAATCGTGATATGCAGGGCAGACGGCGAATCCTTCATTGTGAGCACAAGCCGGATCATGTTATCGCCAGCTGGTTCAATGGTGGCAATCCATCCGGCGTACGCATCATGGATCAGCGACATCGAGTAATCGCTCAGCGGCAGCGGAGGTGACTTCACTTCCGGGGCGACCGACTTTCGAGTCCGCCCAAGCCCGAACGCCGGAGAGTACACGCTGCGTTCGTTCGCGTCGCAGTAATTGATCAGCGTCTGTTCCAGGGGATTCTCGCCGCGAGTCAGCCATCCCGTCGGCGAATACAGCTCGTGCTGAACCGATCGTCCGGTCGAACGATTCCATCGCGGATCGAATTGTTCGACTTCGTGCCGCAGCTCGATGCCGCCTTCCAGCGCCAGCAGAGACTCCTTTCGAAGCAGGCTCTGCGACAACGCGATCGCTTCCGGCGACCAGGTACTCGAGATCGCAACAGCTGCTACCGGCATTGTCGGCGGTGCCGAGGGCAGGGCAGCGAACAGTGTATTCACCCAGGCCGTGTAGTCCGGTGTGTTCTGGTAGTAGGATCTGCCGAATGCCGATAATCCACCTCGTCCACCACCACCTCCGCCAGCAAATCCGAGGCCACCAAATCCGCCGGCGAGGCCGCCAGCGCGATGAAAACGACCGGCAGCCGTCATTAGAGGCAGCAGTCCAAAGTCCTCGGCTTCATTCGGACTGATCGAAGAAAGATCAACGTCGAACCTGGACTCGTTCTGCCTCTTCTCCCGAACGCTGATTGACATATTGACGGGGCGTCCTGCGAACTCCCACTCATCGCGGTCCGTTGCGAGAAGATCGTCGTCATCGTCCGCAGATCGATCGGACTTCTGTCCCAGGTGCGTCTCAAATCCCCGATCGCCAAGCATGTCGAGTTCGACGCTTTCCTCTGACAGCGACTCGTTGACTAACCCCTCACCGGTGATCATGCCGTAATCCCACACTGAACTACTCAGCGATTCGAAACGGTCGCCCCCGCGGCCTTCGGTCAGGGATCTGCCGTCGATGAGACTCATCAATCTCGTTACGCCAGCGGATCGCGAACGGGATAACAAGTCACGAACGCCCTGCACATCACTCCGAAGTTGAGCCTCGTCACGTCCGAGTTCTGCCAGGCGCCGCAGAATCTGCCGTCGCAGACCCAGTCGCCAGTCGCCAGCTCGCTGCATCTGCTGCTGCACAAGTTCGAAGCTGGCATTGTTGCGACCTTCGGTGAAGTACCGTTCGCCGTCGCGCATTTCGTAGCGACGCCGGACGCCGAAGCGTTCACGATCGGCATCCGTTTCCAGAACAAGCAGAGACGTGTACGGCGTGATGATGTGGAATTCTTCCGACAGCCGAATGATGTCATCCTGAATCGTCTGGCTTCCTCCCTGAGCCAACAACTGATCCAGATGCGCGCGAGCCCACAGTCGCGGGATAAACGAGTTGCCTTCCTCGGCATCTTTCAGACTGACTTTGGCTGCATAGCGAACATCTTCAGTGCCGCGCTTGCCGGTGACGATGATCTCGCCCTGCTGATCCGCGCCTTCAGGCAGATAGCGTCCGACAAGAATCTGCTGAGTCCCGGCTGCGATGTTCGGCAGACGCTCGGGATAAACGGCGGCAACTTTGAGACCATGGAATTCGACGTTCAGATCTCGCAAGCCGGGCTGAGCGATCTCGTTCAACAGCTCCAGGGCCGCAATCTGAGCGGTCTGCTCTCCGCCAATCGTGCGAGCCGATCCGTCCCCCACAGTGGCGATGCCCTTCATCACGACGGAGTCGCTGGAGTTGCCGACCGTCACTGAGTGCAGCGTGCAGCTGGATTCGTCAGAGTTCGGTGTGGTCCCTGGCACTTGACCCGAAGTCTCACGACTTCGGCTACGAAGAATGGCCAGCCGCGACATAAACGCTCGCGGGTCCGTGTCGCCGGCTGAGACAACTCCGTCACCAACGTAAATCACATGGGATTTAGCGGGAATCTTCTCCAATGTCGCATTAAACGCACGATCCAGATCTGTCCAGCCGAGCGAAATACGGTCGCTCAGAAATGTCGTTGCTACCGCGATGTTCTCCGCATTGGCAGCCATCGGTTCTTCCGACGCCCACGCCGTTGCAACGTCCGCCGCCACGAGTTGGAATCGATCTTCCGGACTCAGCGAGGCAAGAACGGCAGCGATGAACTCCGCCTGCTGTCGCCGCTTCTCTTCATCCATCGACATCGAGGTGTCGCACAGCAGAACGAGCGTCAGCGGTTCTCCATCCGGAATCAAATCACGCTGCCAATTGCCATCAGCACCAGGCGGAGTCAACTGAATCAAAAAGTACCCGTCCTCCCCGCGCTGATGAGGCACGACGACGACATCCGACTGCCTGCCTTCGACTTCGCACACGACCTCAAAGTCCTTTGTCGGCGAGTATTCCTGCGCGGCGAAATCAACTGACCCGGAATGAACTGTGTGCTGGATCCGCGCCGCGTGCGTCGGACACGTCACGCTTTTCAATCCCATCGCAGAGTTCACGGTCACGTTCAGCGACAGTTCTCGCAGCGGCGTCGTTCGCAGCAGTTCGCTTCGCAGTCCGTAGGCATAGCGATAGCGGTTGGTACGCAGCGGCAGTACCTGTGTGTAGACAATCCTGATCCGTTTCTCTGACTGCGCTTCGATGGGGAACACGCGAGCCTTGAAGATGTTACCGCCCGTCCATTCAAGCAGTCCCGGATCGCGCTTCTCGCGGAGGATCGTTTCGTAGATTTCGCGTGCTCGCTGTTTTTCCACGACGTCCGCTTCGATCAGATCATTGCCGATCCACATTCCAAAGCCGCTGATCGACGCATCCTGCGGCAATGGAAAATGGAACACGCCCTCGAGGCGACTCAGCGTCTGATTGACGAACGACTCTTCGATCGTCGTCCGGGCGATCTGGTCGCGGATCTCGACGCTGACTTTGTGATATCCGACCGTCAGCGGTTCGTTACGACCATCGGGCATGGTGACGACAAGCGAGCCGAGTGATTCGTTGTTCGAAGTTCCCTCAAACCCCGCCAGCCAGGCGGGAGTCTGCGGTACGTCGACCAGCGTCTCGGTGCGGTCGACTCGCACGGTCAGTTTATCGCCCGACTTGAACTCGCGCTTTCCTTCACGCGGCGCCAGCAGTGAGAACAATTGCGATCCATCCGCCGCTTCGCGAGCAGGCGACATCGTTTGCACCATGCCCGAGTGCAGCCTGGCTTCGCTGTCGGAAATGCACTCCAAGAGCGTCCCCGGCCCGAGCGTGATTTCGACATCGGACGTCAGAGTCACTTTCACGGCATTCGCCCCGCGCAGCTCGGTGCGCAGCCAGTCGCCGGGCCGCAATAACGTCGCGCGGCAGACGGGTGTCCAGCGCTTCGCAACCATTGGCCGCAACACAACGATGCCCTGCGCGTGGCTGATTGTCCCAATGCGACCGTCTTCCGTAAGTGATTTCGTGACGGCGAATTTTTCATCGGCAATCGGGGCATTCATGGCAACGAGACGCATCTCGGCCAGCGGCGGGCCTTGTCGTTTCATTCCCGATTTCCACGCAAGAATCTCGACCAGCTGCAGACTCCCCGCATCGGCCGCGGCTTCAACATCGACATTTCCCGCCGCCGTGGGAAGTGCGATGCGATACACAAGACAATCGCGACCGTCGCGAGTCGCCAGCTCGACGGGCCTGGCTTTCAGCAGCGATGATGCGTCCGTCACGCCGACATCCAGCAGTCCCAGCAGGTCAATCTGTTCCTGAGGTCCGATGTACCAGGGCGAGTCCGATTCGGTTGTTGTCTGAGCGGACTCGTCGATCTCCCACAACCGCGAACCGGCCGCAATCTGATACTTCTGCGGCGACTCTTCACGCCGCAGCAATCCCGGAGCCCGAACCCAGACGTCCGCCGTCTTCCCGTCCGTGGTGACTTTGAGCTGCATCGAACTCGCTCGCTGCAGTTCACTCAGCACTGTCGAAAACGGAGTCGTACTGAGGGCCGACGATGTCGAAACACTCAGCCACAACGCGACTGCGGAGACCACCGCCGCCAAGCCAGCCATTCCTCGTGAAGCCAATATCATCATGGGGCGTCTCCGTTTTTGAGTGCTGTGTTTCTCGCTGTTCGCACCGACGCCGGAGGCCGCGTGAGCAGGCTTTCTTGCGGAAGGAACAGAATCCTCCGCAAACCTGGCCGCTGCCTGTTGTCGAAGCGACTCCAGAACGCTTTCATCCGGAGCGAGCGCATCAACATCGAGCGTCCGCAACAATGCGGCAAGTCTCTGTACGCCGGGTTCAGGTGTGTTCTCTTCTGTCATATCAGCCGGGCCCCCTGATCAGAGCCAACGAGTGTTTCAAACGCCGACCGAAACTCTCGCCGCGCACGGGCCAGTCGGGATTTGATCGCTTCCACAGAATTGCCGGACTGGGCGGCAAGATCTTCAAGGCTGCAGTCGTCAAGATATTTTGCGGTGAGCAGCATGGTGTAATCCGCAGACAGTTCGGAAAGGACTCGCCGCACCAGATCGGCAACTTCGCGCTGCTCTTCAAGTTCTGCAGGAGATTCACCGCACTCCAGCAAACTGGCGACATCAATTCTTCCGCTTTCGGCCAGTGCCCTCCACCGGTTCGCCCGCTCGGCCTTTCGCCAGTAATTCGACACCTGTCGATGCACGATGCCTGCCAGCCAACTCCACAATGTGCCCTGTTCCGAATTGAATCTGCGTGCCGAGCCAGCCGCCG
>JANNGQ010000987.1:0-1537 GCA_031403975.1 Planctomycetota bacterium | reverse complement strand
GCCAGCCGGTCAAACAGCGATTCGCCGCAGACTTTTCGCCATCGCGAGATTCGTCATATCCGGCAAGGACAGGAAGGTCACCGGATGTTCCGCAGGATTCTGTAAAAACCGTCAGCTTCATCCATTCATCAATGGTCTGAGCTGTCCCAGGAATCTCGGAATGGCTTCGAAGGGGGATTCGGACTCTTCGTATTCCAGTGCCACGAATCCGCGATACCCTGCATCCTGCAGAATCCTGACGATCCGGGGCAGATCAGCCGCCTGTTTCCTGCCGCCCGGCGAAATCGACGCTTTGATCTGAGCGTTTACCGCGTAGGGAGCAATTGTTGCGAGGTCCGCGTACGGGTCTTCTGTCTGAAAATTGCCGCTGTCGAAGTTGACGCCGAACCAGGGCGACGAGTCTACTCGTTCAATGATCTTCAGCATCTGGTCCGGAGTGGCAGTGATCCCTCCGTGATTTTCCAGAGCCAGAAAAATGCCTTTGCCGGCGGCATACATAAGCGACTCGTTGATTCCGTCAGCACATCGCTCGACGGCTGCTTCTTCGGAGCTGCCGTCAGGCACTTTACCGGCGAAGATCCTGATCGCCGGGGCTCCCATGATCACGGCATAATCAATCCATTCGCGGCATTCGGCCAATTGCCTTTGCCGCTCCTCGCCTTCCGGAACACAGAAATCGTTGCCGATCGCCGTCCCGGAAATTGTCAGTCCCAGCCGATGCGTCTGAGCCCGAATCCCCAGCATGTACTCCGTCGTGATGTCCTTCGGAAAGTAATAGCCGGTGAGTTCTGTGGCTCCCAGACCCTGTGCGGCGCAGTAGTCGATGAACTTTTCAATTGTCATCTCAGCTTTTGCGATCTCTTCAGTCGTCCCTCGCTTCACCATCCGACTGTTGAACGAGTATCCGGCGAGGCTGAGTTTCAGCAGCGGAGACCCCGGTCGCTGCGGCGGTTCCGCTGCAATCATATTCCGGGGGGAAGCCATCGCTGCCGCCGCAGCGGCAGCAACCGAGGCCAGACAATCGCGACGTGTGAGTGACATCGGGGGAGCCCTTCGTAATTCCGGAATTCACGTCAGAAGGTTGTCCGAGACAACGGCTGCAGAACGATAACATCACAGCGTTGACACAAGCAGCGTGTCGAGCGAAAGGCTGCTCCATTCGGCCGAATGAGCCTGTCCGGCCCATGCGATTTTCGCATTCCTGATATCCGTGATTTCGCCACGATCTCTTTCGCCCGGGCCAGACGGGCTCAAGCTCCGGTCGCGGCACCAAAATCTGCGGCACTTTGGACCGGCGCAAAAATAACTGTCGTCTTCCGGACGTGGAGCACGTTTTCAACGTGCTCGGCACGATGAAATCGTGCCCCACTTATTTCTCTCCCAGTCCTTACCGCACGTACAGGAATTCGTTCGACATCAACACTGTCTGGGAAAGCACTGTCCATATTGTTTTCGCTCTTTCAGCTTCGATGACTCCGTCGGTGACGAGTTGCTGGTGCACGATCGCTCCGGCGTCCAGGAAGCGTTGAGTCTCGTC
>JANNGQ010000986.1:0-11150 GCA_031403975.1 Planctomycetota bacterium | reverse complement strand
TCGTCAATGGCATCGATCGGCACTGTGATGGTCGTTTGCCCCAAGGGCAGGATCACCTGAATGGGCAGCGTCAGCTCTGACGTGTCGCTGCTGCTGAGTGTAATGATCAGATCGCCGGCCGGTTGAGTCTGATGGCGACCCAGTGTGACGAACACAGGGACGGCGGCTGCAATGAACTGCGTCGGTACTGCCAGCGAAGTACTGGTTTGCAGGACAACACCGTTGATGCCGGTGAGCAGGATCTGTCCGGTGACGTTCAGGTCAATGTCAATCAGTTCCGAAAGTCCGGTCGCGAGCGATTCGAGGAACGATCCAGTGCTGCTGAAGTGGTAAAGGTCTCCGTTTCTCCCGGCCCCCCAGATCGTGCCGTCGGCTGCAACGGCCAGAGCGTTGATGCGGCTGCTGAGGTCAAAGAACTCGTCGAGGATCAGCGTCGACGGGTTGTAACGCCCAACCGTGAATCCCCCGTTGTCGAGCACATACAGCTGATCATCCAGGCCGGCAAAAACGTCCCTGTATCGGAACGGTGTCGTGACCAACCCAAGCACGTTATCGCCGCCGAGAGCCAGCACCCCTTCAGGAAGTGCCAGGGAAACATCGACCGTGCGCTGCAAGACCCCGGTGCGGCTGAAGACCCGCAACTGACCGCCGATAAACTCACCGATATAGATCTCATCGTTGACGGCAGCAACACCATATTCGGTCGTGGAGAATCCGGAATTCCAGCGGTTCGTTACAATTCCGCTGACAGGACTAATCTCATAAATCTCGTCGCCGAAGGTCGACGTTGCAATCAGGCGATCCGGCCCGGTGATTGCCCCGAGTCCGCCTGAAATATTCACGCCGTTCAGACTGCCCACGTTGAGCGTCTGGATGACTTGCCGCGTCGCAGGATTGTAGACGTGGATCCGGTTCTGGATGAAACTGTCCTGGGCGTAAATCAACCCGTTCAGCCAGGCCAGACCGTCCCACTCCGTGTCGCCACCGAGTTGATGTATGTCGACGACTGCTCCGGTGTCGGCATTCAGCTTGTAAATCTGATCATTGCCGATTCCTCCGGCCATCAGCCACAAGTAAGTGCCGTCAAATGCCAGGCCGTTATTGAATCCGAAGTTCGCGCCGGGCGTGATCGGCATCGGGAGCGTGTTCAAGGTCGCGCCGGTGACCGGATTCACTTCGAGGAGATAGTTTCCATGCACATCCTTGATGAAGAGTCGGCTTCCGAGTGATTTTGTTGCAAAGCGAATGATGTCCCCGTTCACCAGATCCAGCCGCACGGCTCCAAACGGATCGCCGGTCGTGCTCTCCATGTCGGTCAGGAAGACGTAATCTCCCCAGGAGGTGATACCGCCGGTCGTGATATCTGCCACATCGGTGGACAACCCCGGTATTGCAAAATGCTGCCAGGTACTGGTGAAGCGATTGAACACGGAAACGAATCCGCTCGTGCTCCCGTTGTAGACTGCGATTCTTCCGTTCTGCAGCATCACGAGATCATGAGCCGCTTCGCCCGCAGGGCGAACTCCCGCCGGCCACGGAATAGTGCGGGTGCTGACCTGAATTCCGAATGTGTCGAATTCGATCAGCGAATTGTTGGCAACCACAAACAGATTTGGTGCGGTGGCGTCTGAGTTGCTTCGTGTGATCGTGAGCTGTGCGGCTCCCGGGCCGTCGTCTTCCCGGATCGAAGTTCTGTTGAGCTGAAGTGACAGAGTTTCGTGGTCCAGAACATCGACGGTTTCTCGTGCCGTCCGAAGGCGACCGTTGATTGTGGCCACTGCTGTCAACTGAACGATCTGCGTCCCGTCGAGGAGTGTGTCATCAACAATCGTAATCGGGAATGTGATCGACGAAACACCTGCTGGAATCGTCACACTGGCCGGCAGCGTAATCTCGGTAAGATCATTGCTTGCCAGCGTCACCACGAGCGGAGCGGCAATCGAAGTGGTGGTTGGTCGGCGGATCTCCGCGAGGGCTCCGTTGATGCCGGCATCTTCAGAAACCGGGTTCGGCGTCACGATGAACTCAAACAGCAGCCCGGGCGGAAGGTCAAATGCTTCGATCACATTGTTGGATGCAGCACTGCCGCCATCGAACGCACTGTAGCCGATCCCGCGACGGGCAAACGCCGTCCAGATGGCCACTTCGTTCTCGCCTCCGTTGAGCACCAGATCCGCCGTGAGCATTGCGTCGCGGAAGTCCACATACGTCGGATTCACCGGTTGCGTCTTCAACGCTTCCACGAAGACTTCCAGCAGTTCCGTGTTACCGGCATTGCTGGCAAAGTTATAGACGTCCGGCTCGTACCCTTTACCGATAATGGATGTCCCGTTGCCGTTGATCATCAGCCAGTTCAGATCCCACATCGTGGCGGCCATGATTTCGCCGTTCGGGTGCGGTGCTGTAAAGGCGTTGAAATAGCCATACGTCTTCGGCGAGATCGCCATGTTGAAGCTGTACGGAAAATCGCGGATCCCGCCGAACGGATTGTTCAGTGGATTCCCCAGCACATAATTCCCGGCTGAGTAGGCTCCAAACTGGCCGTCCGTCGGTTTCTGGACCATCATCAGGCCCAGAAAATCGCTCCAGCCTTCACCCATCCCTCGGCTTTGGGCCAACTGCAGTGCCGCAGAGTTGGCTGGTCCGCCCGTGAGGCGGTTTGTGAGTCCATGCCCGAACTCGTGAGCGATGATGAAACTGTCCATATCGCTGTCGCGCGTGGGCGACGTCAGCGTGAACTCGTACATCTGCATGCGCCCGGAAACACCATCGGGAGGTGTCGCGAAGTTGGCGTTGTTGGTCCCGGAACCATCCAGCGCGTCCGCTTCCACCTGGTCGACTCCCAACCCTCCGTTGCCGTAATTGTTCGTCTGAAAGTTCCCGGATACTTCGTCAAATCCGTAGTTATGCAGCACATCATGGATGACGTTGTTCCAGTAAAACAGATTGACGATCGCCGGATTCTCGTTGGCCTGAGCATCCACAGCCGGGTTGAACGGAAAGTTAAACACCAAGCCCGCTCCGCCATCAGGTCGGCGTCCACCGGCGTTGTCAGCGTTCGTGTCTTCCTGGGCGTTGACATTATTGCCCCGTGTATCCGTAAACTCCGCACCCGCTGCACCGTTCGTGTCATGCCAGCCGAATGGTGACGCTGTCAGTCCCCGCAGCTGCGGGTCGACAATCAGGACCGGCGGACGTTCGAGCGGATTCTCAAATGGTATTTCTTCTGCGTGGTAAGACGCCTGATTGACCCAGTCAACCAGATTCAGTAGCTGTCCATCGGTGGCACTGACCGATGCGTCATACCAGCTGCTGGTGTCGGTTGTCTGAACGTTCAGAAGCCACACCAGCTGCAGGCTGCCATCACTCCGGGGAACATAGCGCAACGCCGCCGGGATCTCGTCCGACAAAGAAATGCCGGCAGATGTGATCACCGTGTTCTGAGTCGGAACGAGCGGCTGGGTTGAGAGTACCTGCGGAGTTCCCTCGTAGACCCAATTCAGCCTGGAAACAAGAGAATCCAATGCCTGCACGGCGCTGAGTTGCGGAGCGGGGGCCGGAGTCGTAGCGGCGACACCCGGCAGGATCGACGAGCCAACGTTCATCACCTCACCATCGCGGGTGATATTGATGTTCAAGTGGGAGTTGACCACAGGAACACCGTTGACCACCTGTTGAAAATAGATGTGAGTGACCTGGGATCCGGAACTTTTATAGTTGTTCGTAACCTGCAGCGAATCGATGTCAAGGCTGTCCAGTCCGATTTCGCCCGCATGACTGCGCAGGTACGCCAAAGCAATGTCGAGTGGTGCTCCCGCGGCCGGACCGCTCAGAAAGCCACGGTCTGCGTCGAGCGTCGACTGAGGCGAAATCGCCTGATAATCTGTGAACGCCTGGCCGAGCGACGTGGAAGACAGCACTTGCCGAGATTCGAGTGCTTCACTGACCCATAGACCACTGCGTTGTCGTGAATGGGAAGTGTTGCGCGATTCTCGCCCTGAAACCATTGACTTGAGTGTTGCAAGAAACGTATTCGAACGGTTATCGCGTCGTGACATGGTCTGAGAAACCTCGTGCTGAGAATTCTGATCAATCAAAGCTGCAACACACGCGGATGTCCAGGTTGCGGCCTTCAGTGACACCGGAATGGCAATGTTCAGGGACTACGACGAATCGAAAGCGAACAGCTAACCGGACGCTGAGAGCCCGCCACGAGGCCGGGACAAACAGATCGGGTCGGCTGAAGCTGGAACGTATAATGAATGCGAGTCCGGGGGGCCGCAACAGGTTTTCAGCGGTTCGAAGTCCTGGAATGAGTCTTTTTCAAACTGTTTCGTCACTGTCCGATTTCAACGATTGGTCGAGATTTGGATTCCTGCCGCGTCTGGACGACACCGCTTCGCCGACGATTCACACAGCTTCCCATCACAATAAATCGAACCGAACAGGTGTTCTCCCGACAGGATTCCCATTCAAACCCCGTATCAGTTCCTGATTCTCCGCGGGAAAACTCCGCGACCCGCCGGGAATCGGCTGCGGACGCCCCGTCAAAATTCCAGGCCCGACGTTTCATCGGGATCAGGCTCGCTGGTTTCTGCAGACGCTGACTGCTCTTTCGAAAGCACCTCAATAATCGAATACCGACTGTCAAACCAGCGAAACAAGTCAATCTGCCGACAACGTTGACTGCAAAACGGCAAAGAAGCGCCTGAATGCGCCTGGATCGATTCTTCCCGGGCGGTGCCCTGATTACCGTGAATCGACATGTCCACGACATCGCTGTCAGCCATTATTCCCGAGAACGATTTCTTGCAAATGGGGCAAATCAGCGGTGCGACCATGGAAACGGTTTCATCAAAGACAAGGTGTGTTTAATTCCAAAACCGCCGCCGATGGCCGTTGCGCGGGCATCAAGGGCCATCGCCCGGGACTCACGGTTGAAAGAGTTTCGGGCCGGAGGCGGTAACCGAGGCATCAACGGCCGCCGAGTATTTTTCAAAATTCCCGACAAACCGTGCAGCCAGTTTACGCGACGCCTCTTCAAACGCCGCACCATCCCGCCATGCCAGGCGGGGCTGCATCATTTCGGCCGGAACTCCGTCACAGGCTGTAATGACATCCAGATTCATGATTTCATCATGAACGGTCGGTGCCGAACGCAGCGTCCCCGAATGGATTCCTTCCACGACGGATCGTGTGAATCGCAGCGGCATGCGGCTGCCTGTTCCGTAGGATCCTCCCGACCAGCCCGTGTTGACGAGCCAGACATTCGCCCTGCAGGACCGGATTTTCTCCGCCAGCAGTTTCGCGTAGACGCCGGGATGCCAGACGAGGAACGGGCCGCCAAAACACGGTGAGAACGTTGCTTCCGGTTCCGTGACACCCATCTCTGTCCCCGCGACTTTCGCAGTGTAGCCGCTGATGAAATAGTACATGGCCTGCTCTGAGCTGAGTCTGGCCACCGGCGGGAGAATCCCGAATGCATCACACGTCAGAAAGATGATGTCCGACGGGTGATCGGCGACGCAGGGAATTGCCGCATTCCGCATGTGCTCGATCGGATAGGCGCCGCGAGTGTTCTGCGTAATCGACGTATCGTTGAAATCGACGTGCCGGTGAGCTCTGTCGACGACCACGTTTTCCAGCACCGTCCCGAACCGAAGGGCTTCAAAGATCTCGGGCTCGGTTTCTTTCGTCAGATAAACGGCCTTGGCATAGCAGCCGCCTTCAATGTTAAAAATGCCGTTGTCCGACCAGCCGTGTTCGTCGTCCCCGATCAGAAACCGCTTCGGGTCTGCCGACAGCGTTGTCTTTCCTGTGCCGGAAAGGCCGAACAGAATCGATGAAGCGCCCGAATTACGGTCGCACGTTGCAGAACAATGCATCGAAAGAATGCCCTTGCTCGGCAGGAAATAGTTCATGAATGTGAATACGGCCTTTTTCATTTCGCCCGCGTATTCTGTTCCGAGCAGTACGACTTCCTTCCGTTCCAGGCTCAGATCCACGCTCGTCCGCGACGTCATTCCGGTTGTGTAGCGGTTTGCCGGAAATCCGCCCGCATTGTAAATCACGAAGTCCGGTGCGCCGAAGTTCTCCAGTTCCGCATCCGTAGGACGGATCAGCATGTTGTGCATGAACAATGCATGATACGGTCGGGCGCAGATCACCCGCACTTTCAGCCGCGTCGACGAATCCCAGCCGGCAAATGCGTCGACGCAGTAAACCCGCGGACGGGTATTCAGATAGTCGATGGCGCGTTCGCGGTTGATGGAGAACGTCATTTCGTCCAGCGGAAAATTCACAGGTCCCCACCAGACACTCGCTTCGGAATCCGAATGCCGAACGATGCGTTTGTCCTTCGGAGACCGCCCGGTCTTCTCCCCGGAGTACGCAATCAGGCAACCGGTGTCAGAAATGCTGCTTCCGGGCTCATGCCGGATGGCCTCTTCATACAGACTGCCCGGCGGAAGATTGCGGCAGATATCCCGGACAGAAATCCCGTGCGACGACAGGGAAAATACTGGATCCACGATCAAGTCTCTTTCTTCATTGTGGCAAGATGCTCCGCGTCGTGGATTCGCGATGCAGAGCATCGGGGCACATCGGGGTGCATCGGGGTACGAGCGAGGCCCGCGTCACGACAGACTCTCCGACTGCATTTCGCAGCCGGCTCCGAATGGATCTTGCGGCAGGACTCCTCCATCCCGGGTTTCAGTTTCTGCAGACGTTGGCTCTTCGCCAATCAGAATTCCGGCCGCAGGCTCTGAGGATGCGTCTGACAAAGGTTCCTGTTTCAGCAGACTCAGTACGGCATTCCGGGCGGCGTGCTGTTCAGCCTCCTTCTTGCTTTTCCCGCGACCGATGTCGAACACCAGATCACCGACTCTGGCCGCGATGCTGAATTCCCTCGCATGATCCGGACCATGTTCTTCGACGACAACGTACTCTGGCGTTTTTCCGAGTTCCCGCTGCGTGTATTCCTGAAGCTGACTCTTGAAATTGTCTGTATCAACCGGTTTGCACAAGGCCAGCTCCTCCTGAAAAGCCTTCAGGATAAACATCCTGGCGGCCTCGATCCCGCCATCGAAATAGATTCCGGCGATCAGTGATTCGACGACCGCCGACAGAATCGAATCCGGAATGCTCTGCAGCCCGCGCCCCACCAGAATCAGTGACCCGGCGTCCAGCAATCGTGCCACCCGCGCACAAGTCTGGCGGCTGACAAGCCAGGATTTCATCTGAGTCAGCTGTCCCTCCCGTTCATCCGGGAACAGCTGAAACAGGTGCTCCACAATGACCAGTCCAAGGACGGCATCTCCCAGGAATTCCAGTCGTTCGTTCGAATCCAGACGCGTCTCGGCGGACGAACTATGAGTCAGACAGCGACGCAGCAGTGCCCGATCCCGGAACTGATAGCCGATTCGGGTTTCGCAGTGAACAAGAATTTCATCGATGGATGACATGCAGCGAACAAAAGGCCGAAAGAGGAGTGCCTCGCGGATTGCAGATGAAGCATAATCAATCAGGACTGAATGGACAGCGCATCAGGCTCATCCGAGCGCTTCGCAATGAGCGGCACGGTACATTCCTCAATCAAGCGACCCCACCGGGGCTGGGGACTGTCGGTTCTATCGTGGGGCAGGCTTTTAGCCTGCCTCGTCGATGCAAGAACACATGAGATTCTTCAGGTCCAGGCAGGCTGGAAGGCTGCCCCACAAAGAACTGCGACTAAACGGATAGTCCCCCTGCTCCAGTATCCAGCGGGCTTTTGCATGACACGTGGTCGTCTTTTGAGTGCCGACAAGGATGGCGCATGAGCCGTTAAACCACCGGGGCGGGCCCGGTGGCGAGGCGCAGCTTTGCTTGTCTCAGGATTCATCCGGTCAGTGTTCGGATTCTCACCGGTGTTTGACCGTCATCGGCAACTGACACGTCGGGAGAAGCCCGGCTTTTTTAAAAAACCGGGCTTCTGAAAATTGCACAGACGTTGCAAGGCAGGTAGTTCCGACTGCCAAAATCTGTCGCGGGGCTGACTGTCATTGTCCGCTCTGAACGATACGTCTTTCAGTGAACCGGAATCGAAAGGAGAACCACTGTGAAACTAAGTCGTTTGCCAATTGCCGTAATCGGTATTGCCGCCGGAGTCCTGACCGTCGCACTGCTGATTCCACCATCAAATCTCCGCACCGTCGCTGCCCAGGATGACACTCGGCCTCCCGCGACTATTGCTCGCGCGGATGAATTGTCGACGGGTTTTCGCTGGGTCGCCAGGAAGGCACTGCCGGCGGTTGTCTCGGTTCGCTCGGTGCGCAAGATCGAGACTCCGAGAATGACGCAGCTTGATGATCCCTTCGGACGCAGCCCCTTCGGAGGAAATTCGTTCGGCGGCGATCCGCTGGAAGATCTCTTCGGCAATCTGCGGGAGCGCATGCGGGCGCAGCCGGGCGGCGGACAGGAAGGATTCGCCACCGGAGAAGGCTCCGGTTTCATCTTTGATCCGAACGGTCTCGTTATGACCAACGCACACGTTGTGCGAGGTGCTGACGAAGTCACCATCACTCTGGCTGACGGCCGCGAATTTGCCGCCAGCGAAATTAAGACTGATGATTTTGCCGACGTGGCCATCCTGCGAATCAAGTCCGACGGATTACTGCCGTCTTTACCACTCGGCGACGACACAGAGATGGAAATAGGAGACTGGGTTCTTGCATTCGGCAGTCCCTTCGGACTCGACCGCACGGTGACCCAGGGCATCATCAGTGCCAAGTCGCGCGGACTGAAGCAGTCAAACATGCGGCAGGAATTCCTGCAGACGGATGCGGCCATCAATCCCGGTAACAGCGGCGGGCCGCTTGTGAACATGAAGGGCGAAGTCGTCGGCATTAACACGGCGATCGAAACTCGAAGCGGCGGCTATGACGGGGTCGGCTTCGCCGTTCCGGTAAGCCTCGCTCGCTGGGTTGGAGACCAGCTCCTGAAGGACGGCAAAGTCCGTCGAGCCTATCTCGGCGTCAAGCCTCAGGACATCGATTCCGATCTGGCAAAAGCACTGGAACTGAAGTCAATGCAAGGTGTGGTCGTGGCCGAAATCACTAAAGGATCACCCGCCGAGGAAGCTGGCGTCCAAGTTCAGGATGTGATTGTCAAACTGGACAATCGCGCGGTGACCAATCGACAGCAACTGATCGCTATCGCCGAACGCATGTCCGTCGGTCAATCGTATCCGCTGGTGATTCTGCGAGACGGCAAAGAGATGGAACTCTCTGTGACAGCGGCAGAGTTTCCTGAACAGATCGCCGCAGCCGGCTCCGAGATCAAAAGCCTGGGTGCCGAAGTCCAGGTATTGACTCCCGAACTGGCTCAACAACTGGAGATGGATTCCGATGCCGGTGTCGTGATCACGAACGTCCAGCGCGGCAGTGTCGCCAGTCGAATCGGACTGCGACCCGGCTTCGTCATTGCCCGAATCGGAAAAACGGATGTCAACACTGTTGAAGATCTGGAGAAGGGACTGGAACTCGCGAAGGAACGCCGTCAACTCGTGTTGCTGATAAAAACTCCGGACGGAACTCAGCTGGTGAGCGTGCCGTTCGGCGGCGATGAATAGTCAACCCGTCATCTCGCGGCGCGCCGGGATCTGCCACTTTCTCCCCTTGGCAGGGGACTGTCGGTTTTATCGTGGGGCAGGCTTTTAGCCTGCCTCGTCGATTCAAAAACACATGAGGTTTTTCAAGTCCAGGCCGGCTGGAAGCCTGCCCCACGAACAAGCCAGGCCGGCTGGAAAGCCCGCCCCACGAACAGTCCAGGCAGGCTCGAAAGCCCGCCCCACGAGGAATTGCACTAATCCGACCGTCCCTCTTTCAGGGGGAGAAGGGACGCTGGAACGCAACAGATTTGAATCAAGAGGAGCAACCGGTCGCGTGCCTCACCGCACGACAAAGTTTACCATCCGGCCGGGCACTGCCACGACTTTGACCACTGTCCTCCCGTCGAGATTCTTCTGAACGGTTTCATCGGCCCGAGCAGCGGCCTCGAGCGAAGCGGCATCGCAGTTTGCGGCGACGATGACCTTCGCACGCAGCTTACCGTTGACCTGAATCGGAATCTCAACAGTGGCCTCGACCAGCAATGCCGGGTCATAGGACGGCCAGGGTTCGTAAGCCAGCGTGATCTCGCGACCATCGAGAAACCCGGCCTTTTCAAAAAGCCGGGCTTCTGGCATCTTGAGCGCGTTCCAGAGTTCTTCCGCAATGTGAGGCGCAAACGGACTGAGCAGGATCACGAAGGATTCAAGCACTGACTTCGATCGAGTCTCCTGGCCCGACATGAAATTCGTAAATTCCATCATACGGCTGATCGCCGTGTTGAATGCCAGGCGGTCGATATCATCAGTCACGGCCCTGATTGTTTTGTGCAGTATCCGCAGCTGATCTTCCGACGGATCTGTGCTCACAACCGCGTCGGTCAGTGCTGACAGCGCCGGTGCCGGTGCATGTCGCGCCAGCCGCCGATGTCCATGAGCACGTCGAACGTGAAGGCGTAGCCGCTGCGGAATTCTTTGATGAGTTCGTCGTAGGGCCCTCGTGCACTCATCGCCACGTCGATCGTTTCCTGTTTCTGTTTCTCGGTCCAGGTACGGACGACCGCGAGGATGTTCCGATAGGGGGCATGCGAAACACGATAGAGCAAGGTGGTGACGATTTCGTCCAGGGGATCGTGGGACTCGATGAGTTCGACCGGCTCCTGCGCGCCCCAGGATGCCGGTTGATCTAATCCGGTTCCTTGGAGTGCGTCTTTTGCATAGCGGGCAAGGTCGAGGTAGACGGAGGCCTGATAGTCGTTCGCCTTGGCATGGCGCGCGAGCGTCGGCGCCAGCGGTTCCTGTGCGCCGGTCTGGCCGGACAACTCGCCCCACACATTCACGGGGGACCGCTGACAGGCGTCCTTGAGTTCATCTCCGATTGCGCGCAATTCCGGAAGTTGTGACGACAAGAGCCTGGTGATTTGTTTTTCCAACGTTCTGATGCTGACGACTTGCCCGACGTTTGTCTTGGCCGCGAGGGGCAGGAGATAGCGGGTCACGTCGAACGCGCGCGCGGCGATGGTCCGCTGATAATCGGCCGGCTTCATCGATTCGGGGCGCGGCTCGC
>JANNGQ010000985.1:0-7798 GCA_031403975.1 Planctomycetota bacterium | reverse complement strand
CAAACTGGCTGACATAAAAGCTCTTCAGACGCGCTTCCACCTGTCCTTCGCATGCACCCTGAAGTCTGGAAAGGTCACTGCGAACCGCCTGGATACCTTCTTTGATCTTTTTCGGACGTTCCTGCGACTTGCGACGTTCTTCGCGGTCGATATCGTCTTCGCCGCTGTCCAGTCCCGGTGGCAGAAGTACGAATGGCGACCTTCCGGTCATCATGGACCACTGCTTTGAAAAGCCCTCCATCAGGGCTTTGCGGTCCTTCACTTTCTTTTCAAACTCTTTTTTCTGCCAGTCCGGGGCGGCATTGAGCTGATCCAGCAGCGTGTAGTACCTGTCCAGATTGAACAAGTATTGATTATGGACTTCAGTCGGAGTGGGCATGGCTGGCACCGTTCTGCGGACAAAGATGATCATTCTGAATGCCGCACTACATTGATGCGGCCCGTTGCCCCGCTATCGAAACTGCGTGAACGCCTCGGCCAGAATTCTCGTGATTTTTTCCCCTGTCATGAAATCGTCAGTGTTTTCATGGTAGAGCCGCCGCCAGATTCACGCCGGTTGTTAGCAACCGTTACGGTGTTTGGCACAAATCCCGGATTTGCCAGGAAAAATGGCCGAGCTGCCATCGGGCAATCGATCGTGTCGTGCGGATGGTCGCCGCGAAACATCGCACGACGGACCTGTCGCAGAATCACGAGCTAGGGCGAACGGATGAACAAAGAACTGGCCGAAGTGCATGTTGCCAGAGGCGAAGGCAAAACCCTTGATGAGCGATCCCGAGATCGCGAAAACCATCCGGCCGCTGATTGGCCCGTCGAATTTGGTCGCGGCTGGGGGCCGCTGAAACTGGGGGCGACGAGGGACGAGGTCGAAGAAATCCTCACGACCGAAGAAATCGACTTTCAGCGAGTCGCCGATCGACGCATCGAAATCAAATCGCCGTACGCGGAACTGAGCTTTGACGCGAGCGAGCCGCCGCGGCTGGTGGATATCTACCTCGAATCCGATGAATCCCATCGCGGTCACGAGATGCTTGACCAACCGCTGGCGAAGGCGTTTGAGTTGCTGGGCATATCGAGCGCGCATTCTCAGGAAACGCTCTGGTCGATGGTCAGCGGTGAATGTGAATTCGATGATCAGACCGGGAAGCCAGTCGACGATTCTGCTCGGCCGAAAACGGCCGCGACTGAAGACCTGCTGAAGTGCAGTTTTCTGTGGCTGAAATCGATGGGCATCGGCCTTTCGATCTTCAACGCGGAAGTCAACGGCATGAGCATTCGCGAGCCCGAACGCATACCGGTCGTCGGGTGCGGACCGCTGACCAACGAACAGCTTCAACTGATTCACTCACCGGAGCTGGAACCGTTTCTGGCCACGGCGTGGTCGACCAATCAGCCGAACGATCGGCTAAAGATGGCCGTCATGATCAGCCTGACCGTGGTCCCGATCATTGGCTACCTGCTGTTTGGATATCGACACCTCATCATGGACCTGCTGCGATGATCGCGAACATTGTGTTGTGGCTGATCACGCGCTTCGTTCAGTTCATCGGCGTGATCGCCGTACTGTCGGGCATTTCGCTGGCGGAGCCGTTGTTCGAATACTTGATCGCGATGCGCGCGGGTGAACCGTGGGTGATCGGCGAACTGGGTCTGCGGTTTGTGAAAGTCGCCGGGCCGGTGTACTTCGGAGGCTTCATGGTCGTGGGGATGCAGTTGTTCTGGCGAATTCTCCGAATGCTCGAACGCCGCGAGAAGCAGTTCCCCCGCGAGCCGTGGCGCTGGAATCCGCAGTGGGACACGAATCACATTCGTCTGAACAATCGCGCGCTGTTCGGCGTTCTGGCGTTCTTCTGGGGATTGTACGTTCTCATCATGCTGCCGGCCGGTGTGTACATGGCAAGCATCAAGCTGAAAGCGGCGATCTTCACGTTTGTCGGTGTGTTCGGTCTGATCCTGTTTGCAATCTCGAAAACGACCTGGAAGAACCGGCGCTGGAACCGGTCCGAGCTGATCATGGGCACGATGCCGGGCGTGATCGGCGGACCGTTTCGCGCGGTCGCGGTCCAGCCGGAAGTCTTTCCGCCGGACTCGCAGTTTCGTGTTCAGCTGAAGTGCATCCGCAAGGAGACTTTCTCCAGCAAAGGCGGTAACACTTCTCGTACGAACACGGAAACCCTCTGGCAGACTGAGGCAATCATCGGACGACAGATTGACGCGGAAACTCATGGCACAACGGCGATCCCGATCAGCTTTGCGATTCCGTTCGATTGCCAGCCGTCCGATTTCAAACCGGGAGGCGGCAGAGGCCGTCGCGTTTCTGTTGACTGGGTGCTGGTCGTGAAACTTCGCTCGGAAACGGATCTCCGCGAAGCTGCTTTCCCCGTGCCCGTCTATCGAACATCGGAGAGTTCACCGGATTTCCGTTTGGATGACGAGGCGATCAAGCCGTATCTGGTGAAGACGGACGTCGAAGCCATCCTCGATCGCATGGGCATGCGCCGCGAACAACGGATCGACGGCAGTGAGCAGTTCTCGTTTGGAATGCGATCGCCCGGTGTGCTGCGCGGCGTCGTGTTTCTCGTCGTGATTTGCATCGCGGCGATCGTAGCTTCGTTCGTCTGGCTGGCAAGCCCGGTCGTGTACTTCGCGGCACTGCTGCCGGCTGTGATGCTGCTGGCCAGCGTCTGGGGGCTGTTCGAAATGCTGTGCTGGAAGAGCACGATGACGATCGGCCCGCATGAGGTCACTGTCGAATGCGGGTACACGGGCTTCCGTTCAGTGGCGACGTTTTTCAGGTCGCCGCAGATGGCCGGATCGCCCGCGTCTGCCGCGTCGTCAGCGATTTCTGAATCTCCGCCTATCGACAATTCCAGCGGATCTGCAGGTGCTCAACTCTTCGTACCGCTCGAATGCCGGATGGAGTTTCAAAAGTCCGACGGCGAATGGTGGTCGATCTGCGTCCGGCATTCGGACGGAAAACTCAGACCGCTGATCAAGCGACTCGACGGTCGGCAGGAAGCTGACTCCGTCTGCGCGTGGCTGACGGAGTTGATCCTCGCGACGCCGAGTTGAAATGAGATTAGGGTTCCAGCCTGGGATCCGACAATTCTCATCGCAATTGCGGCTAATCCGTCTGCATCCACGGGCTTAACAGTTCACAATATCTCAGTTCAGCCCGACGTGCGGCAATCGAGGTAACTCAAACGATGATCTCCAATCGAGTTGATGAACTTCTTTCGTTGTGGGAAGCCGGCCGTGAGGCCGGGCAGCCCGTGTCTGCGGAGGAACTCTGCGCGGACGATCCGGAATTGCTGCAGGAAGTGCGATGGACAATTCATGCGTTGGAAAAAGTGGAGTCGCAATTCGGATTTTCGGCGTCGGAGGCGGCGGTGGACGGGACACCTGCCGACCAGTCCGCCATCGATGTGCCGGTCACTCGCGTTGATGTGCGGTCGCGATACGAAGTCGAACGGCTGCATGCCAGAGGCGGGCTTGGTCGCGTGTTCGTTGCACTGGACCGGCAACTGAACCGGCGGGTCGCCATCAAGTTTCCGGTGAGTTCCTTTCTGACCCCGGAAGCTCGTGCTCGTTTTCGCCGGGAAGCAGACGTCACCAGTCGTCTGGATCATCCAGGGATCGTTCCGGTTCATGCGATCGACGACGGAGACGAAGTTCGGCCACCGTGCTATGTCATGCGATTCGTCGAAGGTCAGACGCTGCACGAAGCGATCGAACGGTCGGCGAAGTCTGCGAACTCCGGAAATGCCGTGCGCCAGTCAACTGCGCGCGCAGCGGCGACGGATACCGATCCGGCTTCCCCGCCTCCCGAATCGCCCAAAACAACCGCGCCCGTGACACCCCTGGAATTACCAGATCTGTTGCAGCGATTTGTCACGGTCTGCAACATCGTCGCGTTCGCTCACAGCCGGGGCGTCATTCACCGCGATATCAAGCCGGCCAATATTTTGTTGGGCGACTTCGGCGAAACGCTGGTGCTCGACTGGGGACTCGCGAGGTACAACGGCGAACCGGTATGTACTCCTCAGAGTACTCCTCACGCTCCGCGTGAAGCCGCCATCGCTGAGCCTGCCACTGAAGAAGGAAGCTCAGGCAAAGCAACCAGTGATACGGCGCATCATGCGGAGCGTGATGAGTACAATGAACACAACGAGCACCGATCCTTCCACACACACTCCGGGCAGTTGCTGGGAACACCGTCGTACGCAAGCCCCGAACAACTGCTCGGCCGAACCGGCGAGATCGATGAACGCAGCGACGTGTATTCCCTCGGAGCCACGCTGTTCAGGATTCTGACGGGCGAATCTGTCTTTCGACCGAACGATCCGGCCGCTCGTAACGATCTGGCCGGGCATCTTGAACAGATTCGTTCGGGTGCGTTGCATGGGCTGGCGGATCGGCTTCGTTCCGTGCCACGCCCGTTGTCCGCCATTTGCCGGAAGGCCCTCTCGGTCGCTTCGAACGGGCGATATCAGTCCGCACTGGAGCTGGGCAGCGACGTCGAACATTTTTTGCGCGATGAACCGATTTCAATTCGGTGCGAGTCTGTTCCGGAAATCGCAGTGCGGTGGCTGAGAAAGCATCCTAGAACGACATCCGGGATTGTGGCGAGCCTGGCAGTGGGATTCACGGCGGCGCTGGTTTCGTCGTTGTTGCTCAATCAGAAGAACGAGCAGCTTGATGGAGTCAATCTGCGGCTTTCCGATTCCAACGACAAGCTCGCGGCGGCGGTCAGCGATTCCGCAGCCAGTCGCGATCGCGCGGTCTCCGCGCTGCGTTCGCTGAGCGACGATGTGCTGGCCTCGTTTCTCCGGCAGAAACGAAGACTCACCGGACATCAGACGACTTACCTGCAGCGAGTGCTTGAGCATTACGACGCATTCGCGCGGTCAACCGACGATACGGCCGAGGCACGGCTGTTGAAAACGGAGGGACTCGTTCAGTGCGGCACGATTCATTTGGCTCTTCGTGATGTCGCAAACGCGGAACCGGAATTGCAGGAAGCCATTCAACTGCTGATCGTGTTGAGCCGCGAAAGTGCGGACCGACTGATTCCTCGGCGGCTGGTGACCGCCCATTTGAAACTGGCCGATTGTTATTCCATTCAGCGGAAGTACGACCTGGTCGCCGGTCCGCTGGAGTCGGCGACGTCAATCATTGTCGATCAGCTTCTGGCGAAGCAGCCCGACGATCACGCGGCACTGCTGTTTCAGGCTCAAACACTGGAACGACTCGCTCAGAATGAGAGGATGCTGGGAAGGCAGAGCAAGGCGCTCGAGATCGGACGCGAGGCAGAGTCCGTCCTTGAGACACTCGTGGCTTCCGGACGTTCCGATTCCGAAGTGATTCTGACGCTCGCGACTGTCGTCAGCGGCATGGAACAATCGCTGGCGGAAGGGAACCAGGACGAACGAGCGGCAGAATACGCAGCCCACGCAAAGCAACTTTGGGTGAAACTGTTTGAGCAGCACCCGACGGATCCTGACTGCCAGAACGGTCTCGCGCGAAGCGAATTCAGAATCGCTTCGGCTTTCACGAGGGTCGCGCAATACGGCGATGCGATCGACGCCTGTTCGCGTGGAATCGCACTGGCGGACAAGGCTGTTGTGGAGTTTCCGTCGGTTCCCGAGTACCGTCTGACACTGGCCCGACTGCTTCAGATTCGGGGCTCCGCGCGGCGGCTGATGTATGAACGATCCGCCGCCGCCGCCGACCTGAATCGTGCCTTCGAGATCGCACGATTGCTGCCCGCGGAAAACTTCGACGAACCGCGCGATGTCTTTCAATCATTCTGGATCCGGCTTCAGGCACTGATTGGCTTTGAGTTGGCCGAGGATCGTCTTGGTTTTGATCAGCTCGGCAAGCAGTTGATCGTCGACCTGCGTTTGGCCATTCCACAAATGGAGGAACGGTTTCAGCCCGAATTTACCCAGTTGCTGGGGCAAGCCCTTCTTGTTCACGGAGCACTGCTGCGTTCGCTCGACCGGTTTTCCGACGCGAAGTCGGAACTGCGCGAGAGCATTACAATGCTGGAACCACTCACGAAGACTCCCACTGGTTTGCAGTCATATGGCGGAGATCTGAAGGATGCTTATTGCCACTTGGCCAAGGTTTACAGGGACAGCGGGGAACTTGATCAGGCTGAGCCTCATTTCAAACTCGCCCGCGCGATGATTCAGAAACGCTGGCCCAATGGCGGGCACGATGTCCCGTCATTCTACGCGATGGCCAGTTTGGAAAGCGATTGGGGCCTGCTGCTTGATAATCAGGAGCGGCATTTGGAAGCGGAAGCCGCCTTTCAAACAGAGATCTCACTTCGGAAAAAGATCCTTGAATTGTCACCCAGGTTTCGTCAGCAAATCACACTGCTGGGCGGCGCGCACTGCAACCTCGGCAACGCGCTTGAGTCTCAGTCCAGGCTGGACGAGGCTCTCGCCGAGTTCGAGCAAGCCATTCGGTTGCTGACCGACAATCTCGCCATCAATCCCCAGGATTCCACCACTACGTTGTTTCTCCGAAACAGCCGGATGGGCCGAGCCGGCACGTTTCGTCGTCAGTCACGGTTTCAGGAGGCACTGACGGAATTCAATGCCGTTCGCGATGTTTCACCGAAGAATTTCAACGCCGCGCTTCGAACCAATCGCGCCGACTGCCTCGCGCGAGTCAGCCCGGCGGAAGCTGTTGCCGAAGCCAAAACGATTCAACCGAATTCCGGCGACAAGACCTACAGCCGCATCGCGGTCGTCTCGGTCTTCGCAATTGCCGCCGAGAACTCGAACGACGCCACCGTCATTGCGGATGCGAAGGCAAACGCGATGAAACAGTTGAAGCTGCTTGAATCCGAGGGCGGCTTTCGTTTGAAACTCAACCAGAATCGATTGAAGGTCTCCGCCGACCTGAACAGCCTCCGCGAACTGCCGGAGTTCAAAGAACTGCTGGCTCGAGTTCCGGGGGCGAATGAGCCAGGCACGGGCGAGACGCCCCCGGACGATGCGTCACAATGACGTTGCGACCGGGAGAACGCATTGCGCAACTTCCAAATCTCCGGACACTGCCATCCATCCGCCGTCATTCCCCAGTCTTCGGCACCCTTCACTGTTGGTCACCAGGCCGGAGTGCCATAGAATTCCTGCATGACTGAAGAAGCATGAGTACTCGCCAAACGCCGCGGCCAGGCGTGGATCATCATGAAAGCCTTCGCCGCCCGCCCGCTCGACTGGAACGACGTCCGCGGTGTGCTCGTTCGGCAGGGCACAAAGAACCTCGACTGGCCCTGCATCGACCGCCACCTCACTGTCCTCGCCGAACTCAAGGAACAGCCGGAGATCGTCACACAGCTTCAGAATCTCCGGGACGAAGTCGCAGGCAGCGAGCTGTGAACGCTTGACAATTCTCAGTCTATGTCACGGGCTGAGGCGGTATGATGCGAGCCATCCGGCGAATGTTCCCCATGGCACGGCAGCCCAACAGTCGCCGGGTAGCTCGCGCTGCCCCGCTTCATTGATCGGGAGCCGTGACTTCCGCAGGTGCGGGCGGATTGTTTGCGGGGCGAGGCATGAGTATATACAGAATGCCATGCAGGACTTTTCCCGTGCAACCGAAACTCTGCAGGTTTTCCCAGGAACGATCGGCGGCGGCCTGACGGAGATACGGATAAACATTTCTATCCCGGAAATAGACCAGAGGAGCTGCCAGACTTCGGTCACGCTGATCCAGTTTCCGCAGCAGTTCCATGAAGTCCTTTCTCTTCCGAAGTTTTGAGAACCGCTTCTGTTCAAGA
>JANNGQ010000984.1:0-4884 GCA_031403975.1 Planctomycetota bacterium | reverse complement strand
ACCTTCATCCGCGTCGTCGAAAACGAAATCTCCATCGTGTGGTAGCCGGCCTCTTGCGGAACGAAGTGCCCGCGACCCGATAAAGCAGTGAGCATCGTTCCAAATCTTAAGCGTGGAAAAGGCGGCAGCAAGTAACGCTGACGCCCCGGAAACACGATGCTGCGGCAAAGAAGCCACAAGAATGAAGAGTAAGGCTGTTAACACAGAAGTACATAATGTGGCAGCGATACGTTCGTTCCGAAGCGGGCCAGGAATATCCGCCAGTCAGGGGAACACTGTTGGCGTTTGCGGGACTATCGGTCAGAATTCAGGTGCTGCCATTTCTTGTTTCAGATTCAGAGTCGCGTCGGAGCTGCAGAATTGATTTTGCAGCCGGCGGGACAGTGGAGTTCGTCTGATGATTGAGCCGAAGTACGTACTGAACCGCCGTCGGGCAATTGCGGTCGGTGCGGCAGGGGTGATTGGCACTGGGTTGCCGGTTTTCGGCCCGCAGATGGCTGCGGCGACTGAATCGAAGCCGGCAGCCTCAAGCGGACGAGCGAAGTCTGTTCTGATCGTCCTCCTGAGCGGCGGGCCGAGTCAGCTGGATACGCTCGATCCGAAGCCGGACGCACCGGCCGAGATCCGAGGTGAGTTCTCGGCGATCAATACAGTGATTCCGGGCATCTCAATCTGTGAACACCTGCCGCGGCTCGCGATGCAGATGGACCGCTGGGCCATACTTCGCACGATGGCCCACCGTGAGCACAATCACCTTCTGGCAACTCATGTGGCACTGACGGGCAGGCCCACGCCGATTCCTCGTGCCGGCAGTGACCTTGATCGAGTGGAATCACGCAACGATTTCCCCAACTTCGCTGCCGCACTGGATTTTCTGAGACCCCGGCACGACGGTATCCCCAGCGGCGTTTCACTTCCGAATTATCTGATTGAAGGACCGCTCACCTGGCCCGGACAGCATGCCGGATTCCTTGGTCCCAGACATGATCCCTGGCAGATCAACCATGATCCGAACGATCCGGGCTTTCGCGTCGATTCCCTGAGCCTGCCGCAGGACATGACTTCCGTGCGAGTTGCATCGCGGCGACAACTGCTCGGGCAACTCAGCCGCGAAGGGATTCCGCTGGAGTCCGACGGCCGCGCATCGGCGTTTTCAGAACAGCAGGATGTCGCGTTCTCACTGTTGACGTCAGCCAGAGTTGCCGAGGCGTTCCGCATTCAGGACGAGGGCGATGCGAATCGCGATCGTTACGGTCGCAACAAGTTCGGGCAGTCGATCCTGCTGGCCAGACGGCTGGTGGAGGCTGGTGTGCCGATCGTCCAGGCGACGATGGGAATTGTGCAGACATGGGATACGCACACGGATAACTGGGGACGACTGAAAAACACATTGTTGCCGCAGCTGGATCAGGGCCTGGCAGCTCTGACGGATGACCTTGCAGCAACTGGTCTGCTGAACGAAACACTGGTCATTGTGATGGGCGAATTCGGACGCACACCGCGCATCTCGACGCTGCCCGGTCAGTCGGTTGCGGGACGTGATCACTGGGCGTCCGCATACTCCGGGCTGTTCGCGGGTGCCGGGGTCCGGGGCGGCCAGGCAATCGGCCAGACAGACTCAATCGCCGCCTATCCGGTGACTCGAGGCTGGAGTCCCGCGGATGTCTGCACAACGCTGTTTGATGCTCTTGGTGTTGCTCACGAGGCTGTCGTCGTCGACCCGCTCTCACGTCCCAATCACCTGCTGAATGGTGAAGCGATCTCGCCTCTGTATTCGTGACCGGCGCGAACGGACTTCTCAATAGTTGTAGCTTGGGTTGTCCGTATCAAAATCGCTGTCGGTGAGGCGTACTTCAGGCTTGATGGCCGAGAATGTGTAGTCTTCCATCACCGGCGGTTTGGCATCTTTTTTCTTCGGGAAACCGAACTGCTGGACACGAACGGCCAAGCCCGACTTCTCTTCGATCCACAGCCGAGTCATGTGAAATCTGAACTGCTTGCGGGGCAGCGGATGAGTGCTTTCGATGACGCGGCATTTAGAGTCGCCGACTTTGGCATCTTCGAAATACTTGACGTCGGTTTCGCCGTATTTCGTCTCTGATTCCCACTGCCCGATGACGGCTTCAACCATCTTGGCGATGCCGGCCTGGGTCACCGGGTTGCGATTCTCCGCCATCACCTGACTGCTGTCCGGAGCAAGTTCCAGCGTCCCGATCAGGGACGCGAAGCCGGTCTCGTGCACCAGCAGGTTGCCGTTGTTTTTGCCTTCGACGTAGATGACCTCGCGGCCTTCGTTGGGTTCCTGAAACAGCATGTAGACGCTGAACGGATCCTGACGCACTTTCATTTTCATGGTCTGTGAAACGGTCTCCGTGCCGACAACTTCCCTCTTGGCGAACTGGCATTCATAGCCCTTCATCGCCTCGGCCTTTTCGAGACATGTCCTGGCGTGACGCAAAGCCGGAACCAGGGGATGCTCCGAACTCGCGGTGGGTTTCTCGTCCGCAACAGTCAGCCCTGATGCGACCGCCAATCCTGCGACCGCGACTATTGACGAAAAACCACGGCGGGACAGCCGTCCGCCGGATTTGCCATGGACCCCTGACATTACTGTTCTCCCTACCCGGACTCAGTCTCTGAAACAGTCAGACTTCAACAGGAGACCGGCTCTACGACTGGCCATTCGCATGCCTTATTGTGAACACGCATGGAAGGCAACGCTCGCCAATCTAATGAAATCGACTTCTTCGACTACTCTTCATCGCGGTTTTCACCTGGACGGCATCACTCAAACTTGCTCCCGCAATGTTACGCAAAACAGATCGATTCGACGAGGCGCAAGGAATCAATCGCGCCTCCGGCAGGGGTTGAGATCGAACTCCGCAGAACTCCCAGGTTTCCCCGTCTCGGCAATTCTGGCTGATTAGCAGGGATATGAAACTGGAATTGTGATGAATTGAGGTCTTCCGTAAACTCCGGCAGAATTTGCCCGATGGAGCGGCAGACCTCCTTTCAACGGATGGGAATGCGGGAATGGATTCCTCTCGCAGCGGTTTACTTTCAACGCTGATGATGACGTTGCCGCTGATCGTGGTTCCGGCCATAGCGTTGCTGCGTCCCCCCGGTCAGCTGAATGGAGTTTCGACGGCCGCGCTGGATGCGTCGGAATCAGCGGCCGAAGATGCCTTTCTGAATGAAACGCTTGACCGACTTGGTGCCGAGTTCGGTGACTCAGTCGAATCCAGTGTTAAGCCTGCGCGAAAAAAGGGGACCGACGACGTCGACAGTTTCATCGAAAATGAACTCAAAGACGCATCGGCAACAGAAGCAGGATCCGAGCGCAGGCGTGAGCCGGAGCGGGCAGGTCTGCCGCGGATTGACGGAGATCCCTTCATGCCCGAGGCGGATGCGGTGGACAGTTTCGGAGAATCCCGCACAACTCCGGGCGATTCCGAAGACGACCCGGCGCGGTCTGCAGAGAAGATCGTCGAGGAGCTCAGCGCTCAGGGAGCGTTGCGGACACTGTGGTTCGAGGCGGGTGCCAGATCTCCAGTCGGCTTTGCAGCGTTCTTCCGCGGTCAGGCTGAGCTGTTCCGTTTCGAAGCGGTCGGACAGACGCGCGACGAATGTGCTCAAAACGTACTCGATCAGGTCACGCAGTGGCAGGTCGAACAGGATGCCGCGAGGTTGAACGGACGATCAGTTCAGTAACACGAGCTCAGGCGGCCTGCCTGAGGTTCATGCAAGGAACAAAGCCGGCGAGCCGCCTGCTGACTGTCATGCTGCATCGCTCAATGATTCCTGCCACATTTAATTCTGTCGCATGGGTCGAGACTCTGAACCGCTCCGAATCGCGGCAGCCGACGACAACGCTGCGCGAACGCCTGCAATGGCTCTCTCGCGGATTTCGCAGCAGCCGGTCAATGCGAAACAGCCTGCAGATTCTGGCGGACGGCGGACTGGTCCGCTCAACTCGTCTGGCCCGACTTGAAGCTGCACTGCTCATCTCGGAGGGAGCAAACACAGCCCGCAAGCTGGCCCAGATTGCCCGCCTGATCGATTCGAAAGAAGTCCAGCAACTTGTGCAGATTCTGAATGAGAGCTACGACAGGACTCGTTCAGCGTTTCGCATCGAAGCGACTGCGGCCGGTTACATTCTGATGACTCGGGCGTCACTGGCTCCGTGGCTGGACCGACTGCACGACCGCCAGGCTGAAATGAAGCTGTCGTCGCCGATGCAGGAGACGTTGACGATTATTGCCTATCAGCAGCCGGTAACCCGCGCCGACGTGGAAGCGATCCGCGGCGTCCAGTCGTCCGAAATGATCCGCCAGCTGATGGATCGCGGTCTGGTGCGAATTGGCGGCGAAGAAGACTCGCTGGGTCGTCCGTTCCTGTATGAGACAACGAAGGGTTTTCTCTCGATGTTCGGTCTCCGGCAACTGGACGACCTGCCGAATCACGCGACGCTCTGTCGCCGGAGAAGTCTGCCCGCGATTGCGGAAACGACCGCGGACGACAACGGGGACGCAGCTTGAAGTCAGATGCTGATCTCCATGATCCGAAGACGAGTATTCCGTCCGGCGAGACAGACTTTCCTTCCTGCCCTGCTTCGACTGCGATGGGCCTCGATGCGGAGACCTTGAGATGTTGAGATTGCGAGCCCGGTCTCCGCATCCGGCCTGTCGGCCATCTTTCAGAGGAAGCGTGGGAGAAGGGACTGTCATTTTTGTTGCAGTTGTTTGTGGGGAAGGCTTCCAATCTGTCGTACATTTAGAACCCCTAACAAAACCTGCGTGAGCCGCGACGCTGGTGGTTGCGTTTCAGGCAAGAAGAGAGGAAGAGACGGGACATCCCGTCGATGACGAACGACGCAGCCTGAAA
>JANNGQ010000983.1:0-2772 GCA_031403975.1 Planctomycetota bacterium | reverse complement strand
GCAGTCTGGCTTCTCTGATAGATGGATTCCGTCCGTCTCGTTACCCTGCATCTTGAGTCGAAATCGAACGGCGTTTGTCCGGTTCGCTGGTAGCGATAGTAGCGCGAAATGCTGACCTACGAGGAACAACTCAATGCCGATGCCGAAAGGGCGTTCCGCGAGGGAAGTATGCACTTTGAAGAGCAAAGTTCCGTGCATCGCACCTTGCGAAAAATCTGTGCGGACCTGACAAAACTGAGAATCCCGTACTCGATCGTCGATGGCATCGCGCTTTTCTTTCACGGTTACCGACGGTTCACTGAAGATGTGGATCTGCTGGTGACATCTGCGGATCTCGAACTGCTGCATCTGACGCTTGATGGTCGGGGTTACCTGCCCCCGTTTGAAGGCAGTCGATCACTGCGGGACACAGAAACCGGAGTTCGCATTGAATTCCTGACGACCGGGGCGTTCCCGGGAGATGGCAGGCCGAAAGACGTCGCATTCCCCGACCCGACCCTGTCTTCCATCGAGATCAACGGACTGCAGTTCCTGAAGCTGGAGAAACTGATCGAACTCAAGCTGGCTTCCGGACTTTCGAATCCAAGGCGTGCGCGCGATCTTGCCGACGTTCAGGAGCTGATCGCCGTGCTCCGGCTTTCGGCAGACGTGGCAGACCAGCTTGATCCATCTGTGCGCGAGAAATACCGAGAGCTGTGGCAGATCATCCAGGATTTTCCGGAGTGATGCCTGCCTTCCGATCCCGCCAGTCGTGGCACAAACTCCAATCGAACGTTATGCTGTCGCGAGGTTCTCGGGAAGCGTACGCGGATCTGGTGACCGTCGCGGGCTTCAAACCCGTTGTGGCGGCTGAAAAGTCGCCGGGAGGGTTCGATTCCCTTCCGCTTCCGTGGGTTTGATTTCACTCCACCCTAAAACTGACGCGAAGCCGTGCTGATTCGCTGCAATTGAAGCACCTTTTGCCATTTGAATGTCAGGTTCAGACGGACACGGTTTCGCTTCATTTTCGACCCGTTCTTGTGATTCGTGCGTAGCTTTTTGCGCACACGAAATGAGTGCTTTGCCGAAATGTAAATCAAACGTCTGCAGGTACTGGTCGAGGCCCCGTTGCCGTACCTGGAGGAGACTGTCGCCCGTCGTTTCGTGGCAAAACACGTTGATGACGATTCACCGATGGTCGTTGTGCGCTGGCAGTGGGAAGATCCGATGGCGTTCAGCAGTGCAGGCTGGGCTCCTGAGCGTCCGCTGAACGATTCGATGTGGATTCCGCGACGGAAGTGTGCGGACCAGAGTGATCCGGAAAACCTCTGACCATAGAATCGTCCCGTGCGAACGAGTCGAAGGAACGACACTCGCCATCATGACCAGCGCCTGAACAGGGTCGCAGATTCATTCGGTGACGACGTATGTCCGACCCACAGAAGCCCGTTTCCATCGATCCGCAACATCGCCTCGACGAGTTGTGCGACCACCTGGATAAAACTCAGTTGATGCCCGTCGATAAACGAAGTCCGTCCGGGCAAAACGCAAGTGCTGTGGGTTCAACCATCGGCCCCTACAAGCTGTTGCAGGAAATCGGCATTGGCGGCATGGGTCAGGTCTACATGGCCGAGCAGCAACAGCCGGTGAAACGCCGAGTGGCCTTGAAGATCATCAAGTCCGAGACTCCAAGCAAGGAGATTCTCGCTCGCTTCGAAGCCGAACGTCAGGCTTTGGCGATGATGGATCACCAGAACATCGCCCGAGTTCTGGATGCCGGAATCACCGAAGATGGGCGCCCGTACTTTGCAATGGAACTTGTCAAAGGTGTGCCGATTACTGACTACTGCGATCAGAACAAGCTGAATCCTGATGAGCGCCTGGGGCTCTTTATCCAGGTGTGTCGCGCCATTCAGCACGCCCATCAGAAAGGCATTATCCACCGGGACCTCAAGCCTTCGAACGTGCTGGTCACGTTGTATGACGGCAAACCGGTGTCCAAAGTGATTGACTTCGGTCTGGCGAAAGCTCTGCAGGATCAGACACAACTGACGAACCGAACTTTGTTCACGCAATACGGCCAGGTGGTCGGCACGCTGGAGTACATGAGTCCCGAGCAGGCGGAATTGAATAGGCTGGACGTCGACACCAGAACCGACGTCTATTCGCTGGGTGTGATTCTGTACGAACTGTTGACTGGTTCGACCCCCATCAGCCGAGAGCGAATTCGCTCGGAAGCCTTTGACCAGATTCTCAGAGTCATTCGTGAAGAAGAGGCGGTACGCCCAAGTTCCCGACTCTGCAGTTCGAGTGCTGCGCTCATCAAGAGTATTTCCGACAAACGCAGAACAGATTCCCGTAAACTAACTCATCTCTTGAAGGGCGATCTCGACTGGATCACGATCAAAGCACTGGAAAAAGACCGCACACGGCGATACGACGGAGCCGGATCTCTGGCCGACGATGTACAACGATTTCTGAACGATGAAACAGTCTCGGCACGACCGCCGTCACTTTTGTATATCGCGAGCAAGGTCGTCAAGAAACACCGCGGTCTTGTTTCCGCCTTGTCAACCATTTTCACACTTCTGTTGACGGGAGTTCTGGCCACCAGCTGGTTCGCGATCAAAGCAGAAACCGCCCGGTCTGACCTCGAAAAGTCACTTGGACGTTCGAATCTCCTGCTCGCTGTGGCACGAAGTCAGGACGGACGAGTCGAGGAGGCAACGCATCATCTTGATGCAGTACCGCCAGACGGTCGCGGCATTGAGTGTGCGCCTCGAGACGGGCGGC
>JANNGQ010000982.1:0-1812 GCA_031403975.1 Planctomycetota bacterium | reverse complement strand
TTCTCGCCGTGAGTGCCGCAGTGCTTCTCGCTGTCAGGCACATCCACGATCGTTTCGATGAGGGGCAGATTCGCGGGAAGAGACTCATCTCGTTTCTTTTTTGGTTTCTTCGGCGGAGCAGCCGGTTGATTTCCAGCTGCTGTGCTTCCAGTTTCGATTCCTGTTTGCGGATCGTGGCCGACTGCTCGCAAAGCAGTGCGTCTTTCTGTTCGAGCAGCGTCGTTTGCTGATTAAGTTGCGATGACGTGTCGCCGAACTGCGAGCGCTGGCGCGTGTGTTCCGCCTGCAGCTTCGCGAATTCCAGCGTGATAAATCCTTCACGGCGTTGCCCGTTGGGCCTTACGCACGACTCTGTGAAAGTGCAATTCCACTTCCCGATCGATGACTCGCCGCAGACCTTCGACAATGCAGTTGGGTTCGTGGTCCGTTTCTCCCAGACGTTTAACGTCAGCCAGAGCTGTTCCGGGCAGGACGCTGAACGCATCCTGAAAGATGATCTGATTGCCGGCATCGAGTTCCGGCACAATAAAGTGAACCGTTGCACCGAAGCAGAGCATGTGTTGCTGATAAGCGTCCTCGTACGGACGGAAGCCGGGAAACGACGGCAGCAGTCCATGATGCAGGTTGATGATGCGGCCGCCGGCAAACTTCCAGCAGACTTCCGCCGGCAGGACCCGCATGTACCTCGCCAGTACGACAAAGTCGATCTGCCGTGCGTCGACGACCTGTTCGAGCGCCGAGTAATCCGGATTGCCCTGTGCGTCGCCAATGCTGACCCATGGAATATCGAACTGTTCGGCCACGCTGCGGCAGGCGTCGCGATTGCCGATCATCACCGCCGCTTCTGCCTTCAGCCGCTTGTCACGAATGGCCCGCAGAATTGCCAGCGGCGGTTCGGATCGATAGGTCGTACAGATCGCCAGTCGCGGCAGTCGGGTATGTTCATCCCGCGACCAGACTCGGACCTGGAGACTCCGCAGCCGTCCGATTTCCTGCAGGCGAGTGCGAAGCACGTCGACGGTTTCCGATGCCGACGTCCACTCGATCCGCATCAGCATCGCGAACAACTGTTCCGAATCCCGGTCGTACATCTGGATTTCGTGGATGTTCGCGCCGGCACCCGTGACATAGTGGATGATCGGATCGGCGAGTCCTCTGTGATCAGGACCGACAGCCGTGATGGTCACCTGCATTAAATCTCTCTGGCATTGGCCTTACGGAGTTTTTGCCGCGGGTGTCTCGGCTGGCGGTGACTTTTCATCGGGGTGAGCCGCATCGCCTTTCGCATGATCGTCGTGTGCTGCTGCGCCGTGACCATCGACCGGTTCATCATGACTGTGTGGATGGAAGCTGCCGGTGAATTCCTTGCCGTCGATCGTGACATGGAAATGTCCATCGAGCTGCTCTTCGGACTTGATCGCTTCGGGGAACTGGCTGCCGGAAACGACGAACCGGGAACAGGCCGCATCGGTCTCACCGTCGAGTGGTGATGCTTTCGATTCCAGAGCGACTTCCACTCCATCCTTCTCAATTTCGAATTCCAGACTGGTCGCAGCCTTGGCGTCTCCGATTTTTCCGCCATAAAAATACAGAGTCACGTCGCGGGTTGAGTCGTCGAACACCATTTCCGCGTGATGAGCGTGAGCGTCGTCGATTTCCAGAATATGTCCGCCGTGGATCCCGGCTTCTTCTTCGTGATCGTGAGCATGCGGTTCGTTCAGCGGTGCCTTTGTGTATTCCTGATACTCGGCCTCCTCACATCCGACCTGAAAAGGCCGCGAGCGCGAGGCCCGTCATCCATTTTCCGATTTG
>JANNGQ010000981.1:0-3837 GCA_031403975.1 Planctomycetota bacterium | reverse complement strand
CACGTACTTTGGGAATTGCAGAGAACTCAAAGTCATTTCTGGCCACAAAGAACTCAAAGATCACATAACGGGTCACACACATCCCAGCTTTCGGGGACTCCGTGATTCTTCTGTGGTCTTTGCGCTCTTTGTGGCAAAAGTGTGATTCAAGCCACTGTCTCTGGTTTTAACGACGGATGTCCCGGCGCGGGCTTCGCCCGCAACCCAAAGGAGATTTGTTTCAACCGCAGGGGGCGCAGAGGATCGCAGAGGAACGTAAACACTGCGTCGATATGGACTTCTCTGCGTACCTCCGCGTCCTCTGTGGTGAATCCTGCTGTCTTCGTTTCACCTGTCCCGCCATGAATTCTTCGCGCCCTGCCCAAATTTAAAACGCTAGTAGTACGGATTTCGCAGATAAACACACTGCGACTCATCCGTGTGATCCGTGACATCGGTGGTCAATAGTGCGATTGCCGCTATGACGGGTCCGCTACACGCCGCAACCAATCTTCTGTGCCGTGCGCAAATTCAGAACATTAGTAGTACAGACTTCCACGGAGGAAGCGCAGTAGATTCATGAAGACGATGGCGACGATACACCGACGCACGCCACGCTCTGTGATCCTTTGAAAACTCTGTCGTAATTCCGATGGGCTTCGAAGTACTTGCATGTCCGTGGCAGGCTCCTCACGCGGAGCGTGAGGGCTACTTTGACATCGGGTTAAACGGAACGAAGGTACCGTCCCGCCCAGACGTTCAGCAGCAGCAGTCGCCAGGCGATGATTGAGTAGATACTCAAGCCGCTCGGAACCCGGCTGCCGCTGCGGCCGCGATCAAAGTATTTCCGCATCGGGGCATCCAGTCCGAATTCTGCCGTCACACTGCCTTGCCCAAGAATCTTGTCTCGTGCATAGCTGCGAAACTGCGGTGATTCATCCATCCAGGACGACGCCATGGAAGCCCCGAACTTTGGCCGTGCAGTAATCTCCGGCGGCAGCAGTCTGTGGCGTTCAGCCATTCGCCGCAGCAGGTGCTTGTTCGTCCCGTTCTGCATCAGCAGATTTGCGGGGGCGGCAAACCCCTCTCGCGCCACACGGACATCCAGGAACGGAACACGAGCCTCCACGCTGGCCGCCATGCTGGCTTTGTCGACTTTCATGTTGTAGTTGTTCGGAAGCTGATGCCTTGTTTCAAACAACCGCACGGCAGAGAAATCATCGCCGCCGGTCTCGCGACGCAGATCCTGCAGAAGTCGATGGAATCCCAGCCATTCACGTCCCCAGCGACGACCGGAAAACCAGCGGTACAGCCGCAGTGACAGCGGCAGCCAGCCGCGTGTTTCCTGAGTCAGATCATAACTGCGATAACCACCGAATAACTCGTCGGACCCCTCGCCGACCAGAACAACCTTCAGTCCCCGCTCCCGGCATTGCTGATACAGCATGCGAGTCGAAATCAAGCCCCAGTCGCCGAACAAGTCATCGAAAAACCAGGCGCTCTGTTCCAGATCGTTTGTGACGTCCCCCGGTTCGATTACGACTTCCTCATGATTCGAACCAATGTGCTGACTGACGGTTCTGGCAAACGGTCGCTCATCAATCCTGGAATCTGCAAACGCAAAGCAGAGCGTATTCAACTTCTGATGCTTCGAAGCGACCGCGGCAACAAGACTGGAATCAAGCCCCCCGGACAGCAGCAGCCCGACCGGTACATCGGCAATTAAATGCTGACCGACGACTTCAGAAAAGATGTCATAGAGCCGATCGGCGCGAGCGTCAATGGCGGCAGGAGAATCCTCACATGGTTCTACCTGCGACGGAACAAAGTACCGGTGAATTTCCGGAGCCTGACCGAGCCGAACGGTCATAGCGTGGCCGGCAGGGAGCTTTCGAATTCCTTCCAGGCTGCACATTTCCGGGTCATGAATGAAATTGAATTCCAGGTACTGAGCAACCGCAGCGTGGTTCAGACGGGGCGTGAAACCATTGACTGCCAGAAACGCTTTGATTTCGGACGCAAACCAGAACCCGCCATTCGCTGGCTGTTGAAAAAGGTGTCTGGAACTCTCTGCAGCACTTAAAGTTCCGGACACCTTTTTCGACGTATTGGAACTCTTTGCAACTCCTGAAGTTCCGGACACGTTGCTCTCGGCGGTGATTGGAGCCAACCAGTAATACAGCGGTTTGATCCCCATCGGATCCCGAGCCAGGAACAGCTGCTTTTCGGCGGCGTCCCAGATCGCAAAAGCAAACATCCCGCAGAGGCGTTCGACAAGTCGCTTACGCCAGTGCTGGTAGCCATGGACCAGGACTTCGGTGTCGGAGCGTGAATGAAATTCGTATCCGGCTGCCTGCAGCTCGGCGCGGAGCGACTGAAAGTTGTAGATCTCTCCGTTGAAAGCCACCACAACGGCTTTGTCACTGTTCATCATCGGCTGATGCCCGGCCGACGACAGGTCAATGATGCTCAGCCGATTATGGCCGAGTGCAATGCCTGAGGAGTCGTCAATAAACGCCCCTCGATCATCAGGTCCGCGATGAGCGATGAGCTGCCCCATTGCGGTGAGCTGATCGGGAGTTTGATTCCGTGTTGGCTCAAGCCATCCGTAGATTCCGCACACGCTGATTAGTTCGTTCTGTGGTTGGCAAACGCGGGATTCGCCCGCAACTCAACGTGCCACTTCATTCCGTGGCGTGCTTTCCGTCAGGAAGCGACGGGGCACAATGATCCGCACACGGAGCGCTCATAAAACGGCGATTCTTCTTCGCAGTTCCGAAATGCGATCCCCAGCTGGCAGTTTCATTCGTTGTTGAAAATAGTTCGCTGTAGCCTGCCCAAGGCCATTGACAGCCGCTTTTCCTGGCTGCGACGGGTGCCAGAGATGCACAATCGGCATGTAGGTATGATCGGCCACTCGCAGTGTCCGGGAGCGATCCCAGAATTCGGTGTCTTCGCCGCCCCAGCCGACGAATTCCTCGTCCATAGCCCCAATTGCAAAGAAGGTTTCGCGACTCACTCCAAGGCTTCCGCCAGCCGTCGCGTTGGCCATTATCTGCTCCGATCGCAGTGACCCGCGCAGCTTGTTTTCTTCAAAGAGCGATTTGCTGGACGACTCATCCAGAAACGCGATGAATCGCTTCAGATTGACAACGTCGTATCCGGCATCCATCTGGTGTTTCATCTCAGCGGCGTATTCGGTCGGAACGAGCATATCGCCGTCGTGCAGGATCACGACGCGGCCTCGAGCAATCCGGGCACCTTCATTCAGTGCCCAGGATCGGTTATAGAGATAGTCGGCTGTCGGCGTCTTCGTAAAGTGGTAACGCACCCACGTCGGCAACAGGTCAGGCAGCTGCTGTTCGTAACTCTGTTCCACCACGATGCACTCAAAGGCAACACCGGTCTGGGCGGCGATGCTCTTCAGTGTCAACAGCAAATGCGGTAAACGAGTTGTGCCGCGATGTCCGATGACGAAGGACACTTCCGGTTGAAAAAGGTGTCTGGGACTCTCCGAGGGCTCCAAAGTTCCAGACACTTTTTTCAATTCCACATCCACCGGCCCATCCTTCAGTTCAATCGGCCAGTCCGCCAGCATCCGCTTAAGCAGTATCGAGCTGAGGACCGGGAATACGCTTGTGACATGCAGATTCCGGGTGTATTCCCATTGGCAACAGATACCCTTGCCGTCTGGCCCGGCCGTCAGTACATCGCGGCGATTCCGGTTCCAGCCCCAGCGAGGCGAACGCCTATTCGTCGAACGACCAAACGTCCTGACGAAGAACGGCAGTACATCCACAGCAATCGCGCCGAGAATCTGCCTAAGAGACATCAGCGAAGAGGCGTTCTGGAAAGGGA
>JANNGQ010000980.1:0-8070 GCA_031403975.1 Planctomycetota bacterium | reverse complement strand
CACCGTCGACTGGGTTCAGGACGGAAATGCAGCCGAGCTCGCGCTCGGCAACGAAGTTTACGTCAGGTGGCCTGCAGCATCGACAGCATGGTGTTGGGCGAACCGCAGATCGTGAATCAGGTGAAGGAAGCCTACCGCGTTGCTCAGGAAAACGATGCCTGCGGACCGCTCACGAATGTCCTGTTCCAGCACGCGCTGAAGGTTTCGGCTCAGGTCCGGACGGAAACCGGTCTGGCGGATGGTCGCGTGTCGATTGCCAGCGTCGCCGTCGGGGACTTCGGCAAGAGCATTTTCAGCCGCTTCGACAACAAAACGGTGCTGGTGATCGGTGCCGGAGAAATGGCCGAAGAAACTCTGACGTATCTGCGGTCCGAAGGCGTACGCCGGATTGTCGTCGCCAACCGACACCGGGACCGCGCGGAACGGCTGGCCGCTCAGTTTAACGGCGAAGCCGTGGATTTTTCGTCACTGGATTCGTGGCTGGCGAAGGCGGATGTCATCGTCAGCACGACCGGAGCCAGTGAGACTCTGATCAGCCGCGCACGGTTCGCGGCCGCTCGCGCTGAGTCCCAGAGGCATCCCGTGTTCATTCTGGACCTTGCCGCCCCCCGCGACTTCGATCCGGCGGTTGCCTCTGTCGACGACAACGTGTTTCTCTACGATATCGACGCCCTGGAAGACACCTGTCGCCGCAACCGCGAGGCTCGCGAGGCCGAAGTGCAGAAGGCGATGAATATCATCGACGGCCAGACCCGGACATTCATGCAGGAGATCTACCATCGAGCAACCGGCCCGGTGATTCATCGACTGCGTGAGCACTGGCACGATATCAGCCGAGCTGAACTGGACCGGCTCTATCGGAAACTGCCGTCGCTGGATGACCCGCAGCGTCAGGCCATCGAAGCCACAATTGCCCGCATCGTCAACAAGCTGCTGCACCCGCCTCTGGAAGCCCTCAAGGATGAAGCCAAAGCGGGTACCCCGGAAAGCCTCATCCACGCCATTCGGCGATTGTTTTTTTTCGGGGATAAGTAAACGACGCGATCAGATGGCTAGAAAGTTCCGGAGTAAGTCATACCCCATTTCGGTCAGGAAACTCTCCGGATGGAACTGGACGCCGTGTACCTGAAATTCTCGATGCTGCAAACCCATGACCTCAAACGAATGGCCGTCATCGTGGACCCACGCCGTGACTTCAAGGCAGTCGGGGACAGTGACTTTCGGCACGATCAGGCTGTGATAACGGGTCGCCTGGAACGGATCGGGCATTCCTGCAAAGACGCCGTGTCCGCTGTGTGAGATCATCGACGTCTTGCCGTGCATGAGCCTGTCGGCTCGCACGACTTTTGCTCCGTAGACTTCCGCCAGACACTGATGACCGAGGCAAACGCCCAGCACCGGAATTTTCGGGCCGAAATGCGCAATCATCTCACGAGACAGGCCGGCTTCGGCAGGAGTACAGGGGCCGGGAGAAATGATGATCCGTTCCGGCTTCAGATCCTCTATCTGTTCCAGCGTGATCCTGTCGTTGCGTTCGACTTGGATCACAGCCGACGGATCAATCTCGCCGATTCTCTGGACAAGGTTGAAGGTAAAGGAATCGTAATTGTCGAGCAGAAAAATCATGAGAGAGTCTGCAGAAATGAGGCCGCTTCGGGCAAATCGCTGTGCTGGCGACAGTGACACATTGGTTTGTTTAACGGCAAGCCGCAGGCGACGGCTTTTTGCTTGCACAGTCTTCCGACAGAGTTACGCGACATCGTCGCCTGCGGCTTGCCGTTAAACGACTCAAAGCCCTGCGCTCGCGGTATAGCCGCAACCAAACTCAACTTCTACTGACACCCGGACCTTTGACGGCGGCATTGAGAATATAGGAGTTCTGTGCGGGAGATTTCAGATTCTGCAGACCGACAAATGACGATCTGAAGAGGGCCGGGTGTTTCGTTGTGTCGAAGGACCTTCCGGCGTCGAAGTAAACAGCGATCCCATCGAATTCCGACTTGCGCCGACGCTGCATCAGCGGCAGAATCTGCCGGAATCCGAGTGTTTGCTGACTGGGATGTCAGCGTTCTCTTGAAGCCTCTGCCTGACGAGTGGATAACAGCCATGGGGAAGATTGCACTTCCATTTGCCCTGATCATCGCCGGAGCGATTCAGGGATGCAGCGCCGGGCCGCAGTTCTTTGGCCATCGCGGCGATCCGAACAGCTGTCATGAGCCGGGTTCGGATGCCTGGTGGGCTGAGAAAGCACAGCTTCCTCCGGGAGTGCGGCAGCAATGTAAGAAGGGCAAGGTCTGGCCTCCGCGACCGCGTTCGACTCAGGAGCCACAGCAGTTTTCGCACACCTACTACAGCGAACACTACTGGCCGCTGCCCTACGTTTGTCAGGACCGCGAATCCGTCAAGATGTTCATGGAGGCACAGACGGCCCTGGGTTGGCAGGAAGAAACGACGCTGTACAGTCGGCACTTCGACGAAATCACCCAGGAACTCACTCGAGCCGGACATCTCCAGCTGGAGTACATTCTGCATGTTGTTCCGTCGGAACGTCGCGCCTTGTACATCCAGTCGACGTACGACGACTCAATCGATGCTGTTCGCACAGAATCCGTGACCGCCGCAATGGCTCAGATGCCGCAGGGTACTGGAGCTGTCACCGTAGCCATTCGCGATTGTCAGCAGGTGGGACGACCCGCTGCAGAAGTCCAGATGATCAACGAAATGTATACTTCCAGCCTGCCGGCTCCGCGATTGGGATCTGCTTCGACGTCGGGGGGATCGTCCTCAGGTTCCGGCAGTTCTGCTGAGAGCGGTCCATAACTGCCTGGATCAGCATCTCGGGCCGGCAGACGGATCAGATCTGCCGGAGTTCACCGTACGCACCATGCGAGCTGCCACGAAAAGGGACGACGCGCAGTTTCTGCTGAAGACACGTCACACCGATACCGATTGTTCCCGTCAGCCACGGCGGTTCCGCGCGCTGTCTGGTCCGGCACCTGCAAAGAGCTCTGCCCGTGAACCAGTGTCGCAGCAGTCGCTGTCCTGGCTGTTGAGAGCGCGTTCCCACAACGGACGGGCTGTGACGAGTCTGCATCGTGTCTGCACACGGAGGTGCGCTATGAAACGCGAAAGTCTGGCGATATTGCTGGCGGTGGCCAGTCTGAATCTGTCTTCCGGCTGTGCGTCCAGCGGTCTGCTCTCCGCCTTGTCGCGACCCATGGCTGCCTTCCGCCCGAAGCCGGATGCCGCGGATGTTTCCAGCGAATCCGTTGCCGATTCAAAAACCCGGAAGCGTCGCAAGGCCGACGACGAAGATGCGCTGAGTCCCGAATTCAAAGAGGCCCAGAAGACGTTTAAACATACGCAACAGACAATGCTGGCATGGGCCCGCTATCAGGAAGATGTCGGTGAGTATGCAGAAGCCCGCAAGAAGTACCGGGAACTGCTGATCGCTTATCCGGAGAACACCGAAGCCAGTCTGGGGCTGGCAAGGATCGAACAAGTGACCGGGCGTGCTCTGCAGGCGGAAGAGATCCTGACGGATCTGGAACAGCGGCACCCGGATGACGTCGTTGTGAAACTGGAACTCGGTCGGATGTATTCGCAACAGGAAATGTGGCCCGAAGCGCTCAGCAAATTTGAACAGGCGGCAGAAATTGATCCCGAGGATCAGACCTGCCGCTATGAACTGGGCGTCGCCCTCGCAAGGGCTCATCGCTTCGACTCAGCCCTGTCGCATCTCACGTTTGCGGTCGGAGTCCCTGCTGCCAACTACAACATCGGCTACATCCTGCACGAAGAAGGCAACAACAGGGATGCCATCGAGTGGTTCCGCAACGCATTGCAATCGCATCCCGACCAGCAGACGAGCGAGAAAACACAATCGATGCTGGCGAAGTTGCTGCCTGCAGCAGAGCGTGATCAGAAAAGTGCAGCAATTGCCCGATATCAGGCGCAGAACGGTGCCGCCCGGAATGCCGTCTCCCGTCAGTCGTCTTCCGGAAACACGGCGGCGCAGTTCAGCCCGGTTGATCTTTCGGATTCGGACCGCGGGCTGCCGCTGCCCGTTGTCGACGGGCATTACAATCAGGACGGATATCCGTTGCCTCCCGCTGTGGCCAGTCATTCCCCCGCTGCACAATCGGCGATTCGCGGGGACGATAGTTCGATCCGTGGTGTGTCGTATTCCGGCGATGCTGCCGCGACCGGAAGAGCGGTCTATTCAGACGGAAGCCAGCCATTGCCATGGAGTGGTCCTGCATCGTCGTCAGCCCCGTCGGCTGTCCGGACACCGTCCGTGCAGGAACCACCCCTGTGGCGCGCTCACGGCAATTAGAGCTGATGCAGTCCGGGTCGGGACGCAATCGAGAGACTGAAGTCACGAAAGTGCAGTCGCAGTCGTGAGTCTTCAGGTCCGAACTCTCACGAGTTCCGCTGCACCCATTCCGGAACCGCTCAAAGTGCTTCCCCGGCGACAAACTTCGCGCTGACATTGCGCAGAGCGTTGCCGTTTCCGTCCGTGTTGTTATCGTAGCGATACCGGTTTCGGCAATCCTGGCCAGAAGCCGTTGTCAGACGGGTGGCTGCAGTGCTGTTGCCGGTTGCAGTTGTTCGTTTTTTCCTTTCTCACAAGAGTTCAAGGTAAGCACATGACACGAAAGAATTCACGTCGCAGTTTTCTCGGTTCGTCGGCCGCACTGGGAACAGCGTTCTGGGTTGGTGGCCAACCACTTGCAAAGGCATCATCTTCGGCTCTGCAGTCACTGTCGGCGGCCTCCATCGGAGTGGGAGGCAAAGGAGACAGCGACAGCAGTCATATCGCTGAACATGATGTCAGAATCGTGGGACTGTGCGACGTGGACAAGAACACGCTCGAGAAGAAGTCGAAAGAATTCAAGGATGCTGAGCGCTACAGTGACTTCCGCGAAATGCTGGACAAGCTGGGAGACAAGGTAGACATCGTCACCGTCAGCACACCCGACCACACTCATGCGGTGGCGGCGATCAAAGCGATGAAAATGAAAAAGCACGTCTACTGCCAGAAGCCGCTGACATGGTCCATCCGTGAAGCCCGCATGATGCGGGAAACCGCCGCCGAAATGGGGGTCGTGACTCAGATGGGAAACCAGGGAACATCCGAAAACGGCCTACGGGAAGCCGTGGAAGTCATTCGCAGCGGTGCCATCGGTGACGTGACAGAAGTGCATGTCTGGACAAACCGCCCGATCTGGCCGCAGGGCGTGGGACGTCCACTCGGCGAAGACAAGATTCCGGATTCACTGAACTGGGACGCATGGATCGGACCGGCTCCGATGCGGCCTTACAAAGAAGGCGTTTACCACGCCTTCAACTGGCGCGGCTGGGCGGACTTCGGAACCGGAGCCTTGGGCGACATGGCCTGCCATACATGCAACATGCCGGTGATGGCGCTGAAACTTTGGGATCCGATTGCGGTGACAGCAGTTAAGAATCCTGGTATCTTCGAAAATGAGACCTTTCCGGGCTCGTCGACTCTGATGTTCGAGTTCCCTGAACGCGAGGGTCTGGCGGCGTGCAGATTTCATTGGTACGACGGTGGTAACCTGCCGGCCGACAATTTGCTGGCTCAGTTGCCGGAGAAATTCCGCCAGAAGATCGACGAGCAGAAAAAGGGCGGGAAATATACCAGCGGTGCTCTGTTGATTGGCTCAAAAGGTATTTTGCTGTCGGAGAATGACTATGCGGCAGAATACAGTCTGTTGCCGGCGGATCAGTACAAGGACTTCAAGAAGCCGGACCAGTCGCTGCCTCGAGTGGCTTATAAGGGTGGTACGGATGAACGCCATAAATGGGAGTTCGTGGAATCCTGCCGGGGCAACTACAAACCAGGCACGATGTCGAACTTCGGCTATGCCGGTCGACTTACCGAGACCATCCTCGTCGGCAACCTGGCGGTTCGCGCCGGTGAAGGTCAGCGCATCGAGTGGGATGCAAAGAACCTGGTCAGCACCAACTTGCCGGAATTGAACAAATACGTTCATCGCGATTACCGAGAAGGCTGGACACTTTAGTCCGGCAGTTCAGACCGTTGAGGCTGATCCTCGAAGCCCGACCCCGGTATTCCCCTGGGCCGGGCTTTTTTGTCAGGGCCTCTAAGTTGTTTAACGGCAAGCCGCAGGCGACGGTTGTGATCATGCGCGGTCATCAGCCGCGGTCACCGTCGCCTGCGGCTTGCCGTTAAACGATCTAATGCCCGCGCAGAGCGTCAACCAGCCCCGAGCAATCAGAAGGTCGACAGCGGCAGCAGATCGTCAGCACACCGCTCGGCCGCCAGCCGGGCCACTGCGAACGACGGGGCACAAGTGCTCACGTTGCGGACAAACATGGTCGACAGATTGATCAGCGGAGCAAAACGGGAATCACCGATTTCCTGAACGGCCCTTTCGGCGAGCCACGCTCCGCTGCCACTCAGCAGCAGCCGCAGCGGCCCCGTGCCGGACGTTGGTTTTTCCAGACCGGAGACGTACGCTGCGCGATCCTCAATGGCGGTGGCGATTCGATGGACCTGTTCATCCGCAATGAACCGGGCAACGCTCAGCAACTGTGATTCAGTCAACTCTGTGGCATCGCAGCACAGCATGTGCGCAAGTCGGTTCATCGCGGCAGACACGGTTGCCGGCCGGTTGTCCGCGGTGTCAAGGTCGTCAGGATTCTCCGCAGCATCGCCGTTCAGCAGGTGAACATCCAGGGTCGTTGCGAACAGCTCGGCAGCGAGCGGAACCATCGTGGAAGTGTCATCGCCTGTATCCTGTGGCGAGTCCGGCGGCAACGGAACGGACGGCACCACGGCGCACAAAGGAGTCCTTCGAATTCCGGTGTACAACAGTTCCGAAGTTGTCAGCCTCTGCAGATCGGACGTGCCTTCCGGAACCGGAATCCCGTCCAGCATCGGAATCACGTCGGTCGTCGTTGATCCGACATCGATCAGAAGGGCTGCTCCGTGAGGCACAGCACGACCTGCCCAGGTCGCCAGTGCATGCCAGTTGGCAGCAGCGACAAGCTGAGGAAATTCAATCGCGTCATCCGGCTCTGCAAATTCGCCGGACGTCATCCAGACCCTCACCAGTGATGACGGAAAGACCTGTTGGACTGTCCTGACAACAAACGTGACGCCTTCAGCCTTCGTGGCAAAACAATCGGCCAGCTCTGCCGTCATCGTCAGAGCGACAATGTCGGGATGGCCCGATCTGATAAGCGGCAGTGTCTTCAGTTGATCCGCCAACCCGGATGGATTGCGCCAGATTGCAAACGGCAGACAGACGGATTCACCATCCGCAGTCGCGGCCTTGATGTTCGCTCCGCCGATGTCCAGTCCGAGTACTTGCACGAGTGATTACGGCCGCTTTGCCAATTTGAACAGGTGACCGTCGCTGCGGATATAGAGCGCACCGTTGGCGGCGGCCGGACTGCAGAGAATTGTTTCCGCCAGATCCAGCTCAGAAACAATCGTCCCCTTGTCGGCTTCGGGAAGCACGACGAATGCAGTACCACTCTCGTTGAACACGTAGAGATAACCTCCGGCTGCAATCGGTGTACTGCTGAATTCACCTCGCAACCGCAACTGCCAGGTACGCTCGCCGGTTGCGACATTGCCTGCCGAAATCACTCCGGCACTGTTCAGAACGAAGGCCGTTCCTTCGATCACGACGGGGCTGGATGTGGACGGACTGAGTCCGGAGGAGTTCCACAATTCCTCAAAACTGCCGGCTCCGGGGCGGATCTTTGTGAGGCCGTTGGACGGAATCAGAATCGTGCCGGCATCGACTGTGGCCGACGGAATCGTGCCGGCCCCTTTTTCAAAGTTCCAGACGATCGTTCCGGTTTCCGGATCAACGGCGGTCAGTCCCTTAGAAGACTGCAGCAGTGCTAAAGCCGGTTGATCGCCCGACGCGGGAAGCAGCGAAGGCGACGTCCAGTTCGCCGCGCGAGGTCGTTCGATCTGCCACTTGGTTTCCCCGGAGACCGCATCCACTCCGCAGGCAAAGGCTTCTGCATCGCTTTCCACCTGCACGACAACCGTTGAGCCGATCA
>JANNGQ010000979.1:0-1990 GCA_031403975.1 Planctomycetota bacterium | reverse complement strand
TGCGTTGCAAAACGCTGGATCGGATCGTGCTGACCAGTGATCTATCCGGATTCGGCGGCTGTACTCCCGGACTCTATTCGACGGGCGACGTGGCCGTAGAAGTGCTCACTGATGGCCGCATCGTTGTTGCCGGTCAGACGCAGTATCTCGCAGGTTCCGGTGCCGCGACCGGCGAATGTGTGGCCCATCTGATGACGACCTGCGGACTCTCACTGGGCGATGTATGGCCGCTGGCATCAGTTCGTCCGGCGGCACTGCTTGGACTCCACACGCATTATCTTGCAGTAGGATCCCCGGCGAATCTGACCGTGTTCCGGATTGAGTCAATGGACACACAGGGCGAACAGACTCCAAAGCTGAGATTCCATCCGCGAATGTCGATTATTGAAGGAATGATCACGCATTCCGAATGACAGTCGCGTCTGGAAACTGTCGATCGGGACCCAGGGAACTGATTGACTTGTAGCCGGATTCGTGAGAATTCGGAGGCTGGCTGGTTATTCAGCCCGAAGTCTCACGACTTCGGCTTCAACGAAATGTCTCATTCGGGTCCGGGCGCAGTATACATGAACTGATCCATCGTCGAGGTATGTCATCACGTTCTTGTTGATGGCAGCCAGCAGTCGGGTAAACTTAGCGAGCGTCCTGCCTGAATTGGACAGCTCCATTCCCCCTCGTGTCGCCCAAGTCGTTTGCGTGTTTTCGCCTCTTGTGGGAAGGCGATATTTCCGGAATCGCCTTGGGGGGCAGGGAGTAGGGTGACGGGGCTGTTTTTGCACAATGCCATCCTTGAATGCCCCCTCATCCGGCCTACCGGCCACCTTCTCCCCCGAATCAGGGGAGAAGGGACTTTTCGTATGCCGTAAACCATTTCCGAAGAAGTGCGACAATGACAGTTGAAGGCGGAAAGGCGAGTCGGCGCCACATGGTTAATGTGTGTAATCGACGGATGGCCGTACAAATTCTGCTGCTGCTGACGTGCTCATTGAATTTGATTCAGGAGGCGTCAGCGGACGACGCGGAGTTTTTCGAAAAGAACATCCGCCCGGCGCTCGCCGAGCACTGTTTCGAATGCCACAGCGGTGACGCGAAGGAAAGTGGACTACAGGTCGATTCGCTGGCCGCTCTGCTTGCCGGTGGTGAGCGTGGGCCGGCGATTGTGCCGGGAAAACCTGACGAGAGCCCATTCATCACAGCCGTACGGCATGACGACGCGCTGCAGATGCCGCCGACCAGAAAACTTCCTCAGTCGGTGATTGAAGATCTGACGCGCTGGGTCAAGGCAGGTGCCGTGTGGCCGAATGCCGAGCCCGTGAACGTTTCCGCTCGTGCTGCATCCGCAGAGCGGTTGCCGTCAGAAGATGACCGCAGATTCTGGTCGTTCCAGGCCCCGCAACGGCCCGCAGTCCCGGCCGTTCCTGACGCCAGTGGCTGGGCTCGCACAGCGGTGGATCAGTTCATCCTGCAGAAATTAGACGCTGCCCAACTCACACCGAATGCAGCGGCTGACAAACGGACACTGATTCGCCGGGCAACGTTAGCACTTCTGGGACTGCCGCCGACGCCGGAAGAGGTGAAAGCCTTTCTTGAAGATGAATCGCCGCAGGCGTTTGAGCGTGTGACCGATCGACTGCTTTCATCGCCGCACTATGGCGAGCGTTGGGGCAGGCACTGGCTTGATGTGGCACGCTACGGCGATTCGAACGGTCTGGATGAGAATCTGGCGTATGGCAATGCCTGGAGGTATCGCGATTATGTTGTGAGCGCGTTCAACATGGACTTGCCGTACGACGAGTTCCTGCGAGAACAGATTGCCGGGGATCTCCTGCCGGACTCGAACAGCGAGGAAGTTCAGCTGCGCCGAACTGTTGCAGCCGGGTTTCTGTCGCTGGGAGCAAAGATGCTGGCCGAGGATGACCCCGTAAAGATGGAAATGGACATCATTGACGAGCAGCTCGACACACTGGGTAAAGCGGTGGTCGGAATGACG
>JANNGQ010000978.1:0-2072 GCA_031403975.1 Planctomycetota bacterium | reverse complement strand
GAAGAGACGGCGCCTTACCTCGCCGAGCGTTTCCACAGCCTGTATCGGATCAGGAGCACGATGCCTGGTTCGTGTTCTCGGTATTGCGTGCACTGGACCGGGTCGATGCCATGAAATCGCAGCGACCGATGCTGGGAGAGCCTCAGGAGATCGACTTTTCCAAAGCTCTGAATGCCCGCGTACCTGATGCCATGAGCACAGTGGAACTCGTGTCACGTGACCTTGTCGATCATCTGGCCGGGATGTTTATCTGGGGGCATCCGAGGGCTCAGGTCAACGTCGTCAATCCGCCCTGCATTACAGGTATCCTCGGGACGCTGCTGCCCGCGATTTACAACCCGAATCTGTGCAGCGAAGAAGCCAGCCGGGGCGTCGCACTGGCCGAGGCCGAAGTCGTCAGCATGACTGCTGCCATGATGGGATATGACCCGCAGAAATCCGGCGGAATCTTTACGTTCGGGGGAACCGGGACATTGCTGTATGCGATTCGGCTGGGCATCGAGAAAGCGTTTCCGGGCGCGATGGAAAATGGCATGATCGGCGAGCTGCCAGTCGTCGTCTGTTCAGACCAGGCTCATTATGCAAACAGGACGGCGGCCTCCTGGCTGGGGCTTGGATCAGGCAACGTCGTGAAGATTCCCAGTGCGCCGAACAATGAGATCCGGACGTGTCTGCTGGAGACGGAACTCCGGCGGTTGCTGAAAGAAGGCCGTCGCATCGCCTGCATCGTCGCAACGATGGGAACGACGGATGCGTTCGGGCTGGATCACATCGAACGCATTCGTGAGATCCGTGATGATCTCGTCCGTGAGTTTTCGCTGGACTATGTACCGCATCTGCATGCCGACGCCGTCATCGGCTGGGCCTGGAGTGCGTTCAGAGATTACGATTTTTCAAAAAATCCGCTGGAATTTCCCGACAGGACTCTGAGAGCCCTGGCCGCGACCAATCGGCATATTCGTCATCTGAACCTGGCAGATTCTATTGGCGTGGACTACCACAAAACCGGATTCGCTCCCTACATCTCGAGCGCATTCTTTGTGAAAGATGCGGATGATCTGAGGCTGCTGGCTCGGGAGCAGTCGGCAACGCCGTATCTGTTTCAGTCGGGCGAGTACAATCCGGGGCGATTCACACTGGAAACCAGCCGCTCCGGCTGCGGTCCGATGGCGGCGCTGGGAGCATTGCAGCTATTCGGCAAGACCGGACTGAGAACTCTTCTGGGCCATCTTGTGACGATGGCGGAAACGCTGAGGAATCGCCTTTCCGCTCAGCCAGCCATCAGTGTCATGAACGCGGACAACTTCGGTCCTGTCACGCTGTTCCGAGTCTATCCGGACGACGTTGATACATTTGAAATGCCAAAGCTGGAACAGACAAACGTCGGCTACGCACCGCAGCTTCTGAAGTTCAACGACTACAACCGCCGGGTGTTCCAGATCGTCAACGCAGAAGCTCTGCGGGGTGACGGCGTTGTGATTTCAATGACCGACCGCTTCCGCGAAACCGACTACGGCCAGCCGGTCGTGGCTCTGAAATCGTACATTATGAGCCCCTTCTCGGATCAGCAGTATGTCCAGGCGGTCGTGGATTCTATCGAACGCGCACGGGCGGCGGTGGCTGTCTGATCTGTCGATTAATCAGCGGAATGGCGCTAGCCACCGGTAACGGTTCATGACGATGCTGCAAAAAACCGGCGGCGAGCGCCGTGCCGCTGACCGTCACTGCGCATGCTGATCACTTCGCCGCACGAGCCACCGTCAGGAACTCCCCAAGCCTGCTCAGGTTCCTGCTGAACACGGCGCTGTCGAGAAAAAGCTCGTCCGGCTTGTGATCTGTCGGTTCAATCACCGGATCGCCGTTCTTGTCAGTGATCCAGCGGGACTTTGCGCTGAGTTCTGACAGGATGCGGGCCGCGTCTTTTTGCAGAGTCTTCAGGTTGCTCCGGCTGACCTTCGGTATTCCTCCGGCGGCGAGTACTTTATAGCGTGCTTCGAGTTTTTCGACTCTCGAGCCGCTCTTGAAGCTGTAGTGTGTCGGCAAGTCAGTATCGTCATAGGTCAACGTGTACA